>DATENK010000691.1:0-6832 GCA_035275085.1 Verrucomicrobiia bacterium
GAATCTGGCCAGCTCTCACAGTGCCTTCGCTGATTTTCTCACCGTTAATAAAAGTGCCGTTGGTCGAGCCGAGATCGCGGACGAAGAGATCGTTGCCGCGCAATTGAATTTCGCAATGGTGGCTGGAGACCGAAGCTTCGGCGATTTGCAATGCGTTGTCCGGCAAGCGACCCACCGTGGTCAGCTCCGGCTTCAACTCGAAGGTCTTGCCAGTTAAGCCCTCGCTCAGCAGGACAAGTCGCGCCATATCGAACTATAAGTGATTATTCACAACGCGCATTTTCAAAGTCAATAAGCGTAATTTCAGTGCTTTTCAACCAGGTTCCGGAATTCTGCAAATAACGGTTTGGAATCGTGTGGCCCCGGTGACGCCTCCGGGTGGTACTGCACGCAATAGATCGGCTTCTTTTTGTGCCGCAAACCCTCCACCGTCTGATCGTTCAGGTTGATCCGGTTTACGACCACTTCCTCCGGCAGGCTTTTGGCGTCAACGGCGAACCCGTGATTCTGCGAAGTAATCTCCACGCGACCGGTCTCCAGGTCTTTTACCGGCTGATTGGCGCCGCGATGTCCGAACTTCAGTTTGAATGTTTTGCCGCCAAATGCCAGCCCAAGAATCTGGTGGCCGAGGCATATGCCGAAAACCGGTACGCCGCTTTGCACCAAATCCTGCACGGCTTGGACGGCGTACTTCAGTGCAGCCGGATCGCCAGGACCATTCGAGAGAAACACTCCTGCCGGTTTGTACTTCAACGCCTCCTTAGCTGGTGTCGTCGCCGGCACCACTTGCACTTTGAACCCTTGTTGCCGCAGTCGACGCAGGATGTTGTACTTCATGCCGAAGTCGTAAGCCACGATCTGGATATCGGCGGGCGGCAACTTTGCCCGAACATGTCGCGGATCGCCAGTAGTGGGTCCCTTCAGCAAATTAAAATCGGCGCTGTCCTGATCTTTCGCATCCCAGAGGAACGCCTCTTTGTGCGTGACTTCTTTGACGTAATCGACGCCCACCAGTCCGGGCCATTCCTGGGCGCGTTTGATCGCTTCAGCCGCAGAAATGTTTTCAGTCGAGATAAACCCTTTCAGCGCCCCACGCACCCGCAGCTTTTTCGTCAGCGCGCGCGTATCGATTCCTTCGATGCCCGGTATGCCATTATCTTCCAGATATTTCGCGACCGTAAAATCTGCTCTCCAATTGCTGATCACGGGCGACAACTCGCGCACGACGAAGCCTGCCACGTGTGGGCGCCACGATTCCATGTCCACCTTGTTTACACCATAATTGCCGATGTGCGGATACGTCATGGTGACGATTTGGCCTTTATAGGATGGGTCGGTCAGAATCTCCTGGTACCCCGTCATCGACGTGTTGAAACACACTTCACCGCAAGCCGAAGCGCGGGCGCCAAAACCAGTTCCCTGGAATACCGTGCTGTCTTCGAGCGCCAAAATCGCGTTCATCAATGCAAAATGCCGCCGCATCCTACGAACGCAACCCCAACAATCAAGCAGCGAATGCATAAATTCCATTGTTCCGACGGTATGGGCGCGTATGTTGTTGCCGATGTCCGGCCCTCTCCTTGCCTTGCACTGGGTTATTCTCTCGGTGCTTGCGTTTTGTGCGGCGACGCTGATTGGGAATTTGATAGTGTTTCGCGGGTTGCGCCGGGCGACGCCGCCATCCAATGCGCCCCTGGTTTCGATTTTGGTGCCGGCGCGGAATGAGGAGCGGAATATTGCCGGGTGCGTGGAATCTTTGCTGGCGCAGGATTATCCGAATTGGGAGTTGCTGGTGCTGGACGATCACTCGAGCGATGGGACGGGCGAAATTGTGCGCGAGTTGTTTGGGAAGCATGAAGGCACGCAACGGCTGGAATTACTAAAAGGTGAATCGTTGCCGGGCGATTGGGTGGGGAAGAACTGGGCGTGCCATCAGCTTTCGCAGCAGACGGGCGGCGATTATCTGTTCTTTACCGATGCGGACACGAAACATGCGCCCGGGACAGTTACGGCCTCGGTTGCATTTGCGCGGAAACATCGCGCGGATCTGATATCCGCATGGCCGCGGATGATCACTGAGACGCTCGGGGAAAAGCTGATCATTCCGATCATTGTCGTCGTCGGCTTCGCAATGTGTCCGCATTGGCTGACGATCGTTCTCCAACGGTTTACCGCGATTGCCCGCCGTTTACCAAAATCCGTCCTCCGCGCGGTCGGCGGCGCAAATGGTCAATTCATGTTCTTCAGCCGGAACGGTTACAGGCGCATTGGCGGACACACGTGCGTAAAGAACAATGTGGTGGAAGACGTGGCGTTGGGCCGCAAAGTAGCCGAACATATCGGGGAAGGACTTCGTTTGTTCAACTGCGAATCGCTCAAATTCAGCACGGTGCGCATGTATCGCTCATTTGGTGAAACGTGGAGTGGGTTCACAAAAAACCTCCGGGCCATATTCGAGAACCGCGAGGCAGCTTTCTGGCTGTTCCTGCTTGCGATGTGGGGATGTTTCATTGTGCCCTGCTTTCGCTGGGCCTGGGCGAACGATGCTCTGCGGCCTTACGCGCTCGCGGAATTGGGGCTGGTTATTCTTATTCGATTCGCCGTGACCGCGCGATTTCGCCTGACATGGATAGGCGCATTGCTGCATCCCTTGGGTGTCGGGTTGGTCATCGCGTGCGCCTTGCAGAGTTGGCGGCTATCGCATTCCCGCGGCGTGGAATGGAAAGGCCGCACATACCGGCCCGAAATCTAAGCTTTTCCGAGGTAGGAGAGGCCCCCTTGCAGCGATCGTTGCCTTGTGTATATGGTTATGGCGGGAAATCTATGAAGACTAAAACTTGGGTACAAACTGTGGGTTTGGGCATGCTAGTGCTCTTTTTTTGTGGGTGCACAACAGTAAGCGAAACTGGACGAAAGCAGCTTCGGCTCGTGTCGTCGGGTGAAGAGATGAAAATGGGGCTGACAGCGTGGGAAGACGTCAAGAAGGAAACGCCGATCAGCAGGGATGCAGCAGGCAATGCCATGGTCCAACGGGTCGGACGACGCATTGCGGCCGTCGTGACCAACATGCCTGACGCCCAGTGGGAATTTGTGTTATTTGAAGACAAAACACCCAACGCGTTTTGTCTGCCCGGCGGCAAAGTGGGCGTAAACACGGGCATTCTCCCTCTGACCAAGGACGATGCCGGTCTCGCTACAGTCATCGGCCATGAAGTGGCGCATGCAGCGCTGCATCATGGCGGCGAGCGCATGAGCCAGGCGATGCTCCTGGACGCGGGTGGCCAAATTGTCGGTGCAGCCACGGGCGCAAGCAAATACGCCCAGGCAATTGCCTTGGCGTACGGCGTCGGGGCACAGGTTGGCTACGAACTTCCCCACAGCCGCAAACAGGAATCGGAAGCGGACCGCGTCGGGTTGCGTTATATGGCGCGCGCCGGATACAATCCCGAGGCTG
Organism: Verrucomicrobiia bacterium; assembly: GCA_035275085.1. GTDB lineage: Bacteria > Verrucomicrobiota > Verrucomicrobiia > Limisphaerales > DATENK01 > DATENK01. The sequence goes on from DATENK010000691.1 coordinate 3,455, forward strand.
CGCTCGCGTTCTGGCAGCGATTCGCCGCGGCGAACCAGGCCCAGGGCGGCTCGGGCCCGCCGGCGTTCCTTCGTACGCATCCGGTCGACTCAAAGCGCATTCAGGACATCCGAACCTGGCTGCCCGAAGCGAAGGCCCAGATGCGCGGCACTGCCCCGCGTTATAAGTAAGGTTGACTATTCTGACCAGCCTGACTACATTGGTCAGGCATGAAGGTCAAGCAGATCGGCACGCTTGAAGCGAAAACGCGGTTTTCGGAACTGCTGGCGCAAGTTGAAAAGGGCCATCGATTTCGAATCACGCGTCACGGCAAGCCGATAGCTGACTTGACGCCTGTGCCTGAAGAAAACAAAAAGCGCAAAGCTGGCTTTGCGCCGGGACTCATTACTTACATGGCCCCGGATTTCGATGCCCCCTTAGAGGACTTCAAGGAATACATGGAGTGAAGTTGCTGCTGGATACGCACGCTTTACTCTGGTTTGCGGCTGACAAGACAAAGCTGGCGGAGAACACCTTGCGTGAACTGGAGAGTGATGAAAACTCGGTATTCTTTAGCTGCGCAAGCATATGGGAAATTGCCATCAAAGTTTCTTTGCGAAAGCTTAACCTTACAATCAGCGTTGAAGATGGGTTTCGAGGGATTCTGGAAAGCAACGGTCTGACGGAACTGACTGTTATGTACAGCCATGCGGCGCGGGTGGCCAACTATCCATTGCATCACCACGATCCATTTGACCGTCTGCTGGTGGCACAGGCCGACATCGAACAAATGACGTTGGTGAGCAAAGACGCGATTCTGGATGCCTATGGGATTCGCCGCCTGTGGTGACCGAGAATCTCAAGTTCAAACTCCTGATCGCCTATGACGGCACGCATTACGAAGGCTGGCAGGTCCAGAAAATCGGGAGAGGAGTCCAGCAGTTGGTTGAGGAAGCGTTTCGAAAAGTTTTTCCCTCTGTGACCCGCGTTCATAGCTCCAGCCGAACAGACACGGGCGTGCATGCGCTCGGGATGGTGGCCCATGTGGAGATTCCGAGGGACGAATTCAAAATGCCGCTCGCGAAATTGCCCCTGGCGATCAACGCGCACTTGCCACAGGACATCCGCATCCTGTCCGCGGCGCGAGCGCCTGAAAAATTTCATGCGCGGTTCGACGCGCGAGGAAAGCAGTATCGCTATTTTGTTTGGAATCACCCCGCCATGAACCCGCTGTTGCGCACACAGGCCTGGCATGTATCACAAAAGCTGGATGTGGGCGTCATGCGCCACGGGGCGAAGTTGTTTCTGGGAAAGCACGATTTCAAATCGTTCGCCGGCACTCGGAATTATGAAATGGAAAGCACCGTGCGCAGCGTGACGCGCTGCGACATCCGTAAGAGCGGGCCGTTGCTGACATTTTACATCGAAGGCGATGGGTTTCTCTATAAGATGTGCCGCGGGATCGTGGGCACGCTGGTGCAATTGGGCGGCGGAAAGTTTTCCGAGTGCGATATCAAAGCGATGCTGGCTGCGCGCGATCGGCGCGCTGCTGGGATGACGGCGCCAGCCCATGGGTTGGTGCTGTGGAAGGTCTTTTATGCGCGTCGTGCTCGTTGAACCGGAGATTCCCCCCAACACCGGGAACGTTGCAAGGCTTTGCGCGGCTACGAAGACTGAGTTGCACCTGATCGAGCCGTTCGGTTTTCGTTTGGATGACAAAGAGCTGAAGCGCGCGGGCATGGATTACTGGCGGCAGGTGAAGTGGGCCCGTTGGGAAAATTGGGCCGCGTTCCGGGAATCTCTGCCGGCACGTGCGCGATTATGGCTCGTGGAATCGAATGGCCCACGCCATTACGCCGAGGCCCAGTTCGAAGCGAACGATTACCTCGTCTTCGGACGCGAGACGGCTGGACTACCAAAAACTTTGCTGGAGGAGAACCGCGACCGGTGGCTGCGCATCCCGATGTTCAATGCGGAAAGCCGGTCGCTGAACCTTTCCAATTGTGTGGCGCTCGTGCTGTTCGAGGCGCTTCGTCAACAAGGCTTCTCCGGCGAACTTTAAGCGCCCCGAGCGCGACGCACGCAATCCCGCCGAGCTCCAGCACGTGATTGATGCGAAAGAATGCCAGTTCTTTGCCAAGGATTTGGTCAATGTGATGAAAGGACGCAGCGCGAATCACAATGAACGAGACGAGAAATATCCCGCCGAGCAAAGCGACCCGATGCTCTGGTAATGTCCGGCTCGTCCACACCCAGGCGAGCGCGGCGAACGCAAGGCCGAAGAAAGCCATCACCGCTATGAATATGGCCTGAAAGACACGGCGATCTTCGTACCAGCCTGTCGATTTGGCGAATTGCTTGAAGACAACGGTAAACAGGCTTTGCAGATCCAGTTGCTTGTTGATTCCCAAGGCGACCATAAAGGCCGCGAACGTCAGCCAAAACACGTAGGCTCGCCGGTCCCCAACGCGCGTTCGCATGGCGTCGATCCAACAAAGCAACGCTGCCACCAGGTAAGCGACGACGGTAAACCAACCAATAAACGTCGGGTCGCCGATACCAGGTTCCCAGTCATAAATTTGCACTCCGCGAGTTTAACGGATTCTAATCGGCCAAACATGGGGCAAATCCCACCATGGGGTATGAACCCCATGTCGGTATCCGTCCGCAAAACGATAAAAAGTAGCGATGCGTCGCCAGTTTCAGGAACAATAGGATTGTACACTGGCTCCGTTAACCTACCAACACTGCGCATATGAAAAAAGCGACCCTTCTCCCGCGACCTGAGGAACCCACCGTTCGACCGTCACCAACTCGGAAAACTAAAGGCGCTGACGCCAACGGCCACGCGAAAGCTTCCGAGCCGCCTCATGATTTGGACGCGGCACGCATTCTGGCTGCGCTAGTCGCAATCAAGAAAGGTGATTTTACCGCGCGCCTGCCGCTGACGTGGGCGGGTACTTCGGGCCGCGTGGCCGATGCGTTCAACCAAGTAGCCGAGTTGATGGAAACGTCGACGGAGGACCTGAACCGCATCAGCCGCTTGGTCGGACGCGAAGGGCGCATCAACCAGCGTCTGGCGAGCGGGACCGTCTCCGGCGCCTGGGCGGAACGCGTTGAGTCGGTGAATACACTCATCAACTGTCTTGTGCATCCGATCAGCGAAACAGCGCGCGTGATCGGCGCCGTGGCGAAGGGCGATCTTTCCCAGACGATGGATACGGAGTTTGAAGGCCGCCGCCTGGAGGGTGAGTTCCTACGCACCGTGAAAATTGTAAATACGATGGTAGACCAGCTCGGCGCGTTTGCCTCCGAAGTGACACGCGTGGCACGTGAAGTCGGCACCGAAGGTAAGCTGGGTGGCCAGGCCCGCGTCAAGGGCGTGGCCGGCACGTGGAA
>DATENK010000692.1:0-6941 GCA_035275085.1 Verrucomicrobiia bacterium
GCCAGGTGGCGGCACTTGAAAAAGCGAAGGAGCAGTACCGGCTCACGGAAGACCGCCTGCGCACCTCGGAGGCCTTTTACCAGACGCTGGTGGATACGCTGCCGCAAAACATTTTGCGCAAGGACGTGCAGGGTCGCTTCACGTTCGCGAACAAAAAATTCTGTCATTCGGTCGGCAAGCCGCTCAACGAAATCCTCGGGAAGACCGACTTCGATCTTTTTCCACGCGAGATGGCGCTCAAATACCAGCGCGACGACGCGCGGGTGATGACGTCGTTGGAAAACCTGGACACCATCGAAGCGCATGTGACGCCCACGAGCGAAAAGCTCTTCGTGCACGTCATCAAGACTCCGCTGTACGACTCGCTCGGGCGCGTGGTCGGGATCCAGGGCATCTTCTGGGATGTCACGCAGCGCAAAAAAATTGAGGAAGAACTTGCGTACGAACGGGATTTATTGCGCGCGTTGCTCGACAACATCCCGGATCGTATCTACTTCAAGGATGTCCATTCCCGGTTTATTCGGTGCAGCCGCTCGATGATCAAACGCCTGGGTGCCAAGGAAGTCAAAGAGGTCGTCGGCAAGACTGACTTCGATTTTCATCCGCGCGAATTGGCGCAGGAATACTACGACGACGAGCAACGTATTATTCTCACCGGGCAGCCGCTCATCAACAAACTGGAGCGCCAGACAGACATCGCCGGTAACGATATCTGGGCCACCGTTACTAAGGTTCCGATTTATAATCAGAACGGCGCGGTCACGGGCATCATCGGAATTTCGCGGGACGTGACGCAACTGAAGAAAGCCGAGGAAGCACTGGAGCAGGCGCGCGATGAAGCGCTCGAATCCGCGCGCGTTAAGTCGCGGTTTCTGGCAAACATGAGCCACGAAATCCGGACGCCCATGTATTCGATCACTGGGATGACCGGCCTGCTTGCGGATACGCGGCTTACGCAGGAACAGCGGGAGTATGTGCAAAGCATCCGGGACAGCACGGAAACGCTGTTGGGGATCATCAACGATATTCTGGATTTTTCAAAAATCGAAGCCGGCAAACTCAGCTTCGAAGTTATTGATTTTGAATTGCGCGGCTCGATCGAAAATACCATCGAGATGCTCGCCGAGAGCGCGCAACGAAAAGGCGTGGAACTGAACTGCTGGATCGATGCGAACGTCCCCAATCGTCTGCGGGGAGATCCCGGGCGTTTTCGGCAGGTGCTGGCGAACCTGCTTGCGAACGGTGTCAAGTTCACCGAAAAAGGCGAAGTGCTCGTGCGTGTCACGCGTCTGAACGAGATAGACGATCACGTCACCTTGCGGTTCGCTGTGAACGACACGGGCGTAGGCATAGACGCCAAAGCAATGTCCCTCATCTTCCAGCCGTTTACCCAGGGCGACGGCTCGACGACCCGGAAGTTCGGCGGCACCGGATTGGGGCTGACCATCTCGAAGCAAATCGTGGAGCTCATGAAGGGGGAAATCGGAGTGGAAAGCACCGCCGGCGAAGGCTCCCACTTCTGGTTCACTCTGTCTTTTCAAAAACAGAGCGGCGATTCAGCGCGCGGAGACAACGGGCCGTCCGAGGACTTTTCAGATGCATCGATTCTGATTGCGGAACCGGACCAGACAAGCCGCAGTATCTTCGGAGAAATCTTAGGGCGTTCAAGCGCGAAACTCACTTTCGCCCAAACGCCTGAGGAATGCGTGTCTATGCTCCGGAGCGCACCGCCGGATATGTTAGTGGTTGATATCGCGCGCCGCGAATTTGAAGACATGAGCGTGGTGCAGACGATCAAGTCCGACCCAGCCCTTGCCAATGTCAAAGTGATCGTGCTCGCGCCCATTGGCACCCGCCTGGATCCGTCCATGATGCGCAGCGCGGGCATCGCGGCTTACATGATGAAGCCGCTGCGCGAATCACGAGTGTATGAATGTTTGCGCCATGTGCTGCGCGGCAGTCCGGTGGACGACGGAACCACACACACACCGCGGCCGGTTGAAAAACGCAACGCCCGCGTCCTATTGGCCGAAGACAATCCGGTTAATCAACGGCTCACTTTGCGGCAACTCAAGAAGCTCGGTTTTCAGGCTGAAGCCGTCGCGAATGGCCGCGAGGTTTTGCAAGCCCTCTCGCAAGTGCCTTACGACATCATCCTGATGGACTGCCAAATGCCCGAAATGGACGGCTACGAAACGGCGCGGGCCATTCGCCGTTCAGCCGAAGGCAGCAGCCATACGCCTTACATCGTTGCGCTGACCGCCAATGCGATGCTTGGTGATCGTGACAAATGCCTCGGCTCCGGCATGAACGATTATCTCCCAAAACCATTGGATCTTGCGGACCTGGAGGGGGTACTGGAGCGCGCGCTTGCCAAATTACAACCGATCGAGGAGGAAATATCCGCCCGGAGCCCGTGTCTTGATCAGGCAGTCATTGCCGGGTTGCGTGAATTGCAGGGGCCAGATGAACCGGATTCCCTCAAGGAACTGGCGGAATTGTTCATTAAAGATGGTTGGATGCGCGTTACACGCCTGGAACGAGCTTTAGCGGACAAAGACGGTCCCGGCGCGGCGGCGGTTGCCCACACCCTGAAAGGCAGCGCCAATAACCTCGGCGCCCGGCATCTTGCGAGCCTCTGCCAATCGCTGGAAAATGCTGCCAAATCGGCAGATACGACAGAAGCGGCAAATATTCTGCTTGAACTGAAGGGTGAGTTTCAAGAAGTCGAACGCGCCCTGCGCGCTGAAATCGAAAGATAACCCCCAGCAGACAATATGGACTGCCGTGGCAGAGCGAATCGGCGACACCGCTTTAGATTCGGGCGCGGATAGGCGCTTTATTTGCCGCTTTTTGGGGCGGGCGGTGCAGCCCAAGCGCTATCCCCGCTTCGCTCTGCCGCCGCAGTCCATACTTGGTGGAGATGCGTTTCAGTTCTGATGCTTCCTCCCGCCCAAGTCTTAGTCATCGAAGACGATCCGCGCCTGGTCGAGGTGCTGGCTGATTGCCTTCAGCGCGAAAGCATTCAAGTCACTCACGCCGGCCGCGGCCTGGAAGCAGTCGGCATGGTCTCAAACCGCAAATTCGATTTAGTTCTTCTCGACCTCGGGTTGCCGGACACCGGCGGTTTCGAAGTGCTCAGCCAAATCAAGGCACATCCCGCCGGCCGCGAGTTGCCTGTGATTCTGCTGACTGCCTGGAACGGTACGCACGATAAAATCCGCGGATTCGAACTCGGCGCGGTGGATTACATCACCAAGCCCTTTGAGCTGGCCGAGTTGCGTGCTCGTATTCGGTCGACACTCAAGACCAAGCGTCTGCAAGACGAATTGCGGCAGACGAACGCGGAGTTGGACGTCGCGCGTGTGGCCGCCGAAGAAGGGGCGCGGGCGAAAGGCGAGTTCCTGGCGAACATGAGCCACGAAATCCGCACGCCCATGAACGGCGTCATTGCCATGACGGGACTTTTGCTTCAGACGGAGTTGAATTCCGAGCAGCGCGATTTTGTTGAAACCATTCGCACCAGCGGGGAGGCCCTGCTCACGATCATCAACGACATTCTAAATATTTCAAAGATCGAGTCCGGCAAAATGGACCTGGAAAACAGCCCGTTTGAATTGCGCCAATGCGTCGAGGACGCACTCGACCTGCTCGCGCCGAAGGCGGCGGAAAAAGGACTGGAACTCGCCTACGACATGGATAGCGCGGTGCCGGAGCGTGTTTACGGCGATGTGACGCGTTTGCGGCAAGTGCTCATGAACCTGATCGGCAACGCGATCAAGTTCACCTCCGAAGGCGAAGTCTTGGTGCAATTGAACGGGCGCCGAGTGGCGAGTGATGGACCGGCTAAAGACGGAACTTCAAACGGGGAGCGCTGGGAAATTCATTTTGCGGTCAAAGACACGGGTATTGGTATTCCTCCGGACCGGCTCTATCGCCTGTTCCGATCGTTCAGCCAGGTTGACAGCTCGATTACCCGCAATTTCGGTGGCACAGGACTGGGGCTGGCCATCAGCAAGGGCTTGATCGAACTCATGGGCGGCAAAGTCTGGGTCGAAAGCATTCCCGAGCGTGGCTCGACGTTCCAATTTGTCCTCCCCATGCAAGCCATCGTAGCCATGCAACCACCAGCGCCCGCGAGTTTGCGCGACGCGCGGCTGTTGATCGTGGACGATAATGCGTCGATGCGGCGCATATTGTCGGCGCAAGCCTTTCGCTGGGGGATGACGGTTCGAGAAACTACGAACAGCGAACAAACATTGGATTTGCTGCGCCGCGGCGAAGTATTTGACGCGATTCTGATCGATGCGGCGCTGGGTTCGGAAAGCGGCACTATGCTGGCTTCGGATATCCGGAGCTTGATGCCGGGTTTACAGGCTGCCTTTCTGGTTATGTCGCCGATCGGAATTCGGCCGGACGCCGCGTTGGGAATTGCCTGTTACGTCAGCAAGCCCGTACGCCCATTGAACCTCCAAAAAGCTCTGCTCCAGGCACTTTCCGGCCACAAAGCCGAACCTGAGCGGCCGGCGGAACGCTCGCGGTTGGACCAAAAATTGGCAGAACGCCTTCCCTTGCGCGTGCTTTTGGTGGACGACAACGTTATCAACCAGAAAGTGGCCTCTCGCTTGCTACAGCAGATGGGCTATCGGCCGGAGATTGCCAGCAATGGTATCGAGGCCATCCGAGCGCTGGAACGAAAGCCATTCGACGTGATTTTGATGGACGTGCAAATGCCGGAGTTGGACGGGTTGGAAGCGACGCGGCGTATTCGCCAGCGCCAGCAGGAACCCGATGCCCATCCGCATTTTAAAGCACCGCTTCTGATCGTGGCCATGACCGCTAATGCTATGCAGGGGGACCGGGAGAAGTGCCTCGCCGCCGGCATGAACGAATACGTTGCCAAGCCTATCCGCCCGGAAGCGTTGCAGGCGGCCCTTGAATATTGCGGCGGCATGATTACGGGGGGCAGCAGCAACAACGCGACCGCCCCGGCAATTGTTATGTCTGTCTCGCCTGAAAATGCCGACGAGGGCCCCGTCGATATGGATCGTCTGATGGATTTCGCCGCGGGCGACCATGAACAACTGGCCGAACTCGTCACGATCTATTTGCGCCAGACTACAGAGCAGATCGAGAACATTGTGAGCGCGGTCCAGACCGGAGACATTTCCCGGGTCGCGCGGGTTGCGCATAGTTGCGCCGGCGCCAGCGCCACATGCGGGATGCGCAGGATCGCGCCGCTCTTGCGGCGCGTTGAAGCGCTTGCAAACGACGGCGAGCAGGACGCGATCGCGGAAGTTGTTAACCAGGTCCGTGCAGAATTCAACGTCATTAAACAATTTTTGCTTAATTGGCCGCCCAGCGCCGCGGCAGCATAAGTATTTGCGTGTATGAAAAAAGTGCTGATTATCGAAGACGATCCGATCGTGGCCCACATTTATAAGACCCGCCTCGAGCGCGAGAGCTACGAAGTGGAAGTGGCGACTGATGGCCAGGATGGCGTCAAACAAATGAACGAATGCTCGCCGGACGCCGTGATGCTCGATTTGATGCTTCCGCGCATGAATGGCGTGGACGTGCTGAAAAAAATCCGTTCTCGCTCGGAATTTCAGAATACGCCCGTGATCGTGTTTACAAATGCGTATGTGCCCACGATGATCAATGAGGCGTATCAGGCTGGCGCTACCCAGGTCTTCAACAAAGCCACGCTTACGCCGCGCCAGATTATCGATGCCCTGCACACCGCCATCTATAGCGATAACCCTGATTTCACCAATTCCGGCGCTGCCCCAATGCCGGACGGATCAAACCAGCCAGGGAGCTCAAATAATGCATCTACGTCCGCGCCTCAGGGGGAGGGCGAGCAAAGTAACCGGCATGCCGGCAGCGGCGAGCAGCAGGCCAGCAGGGAAACCGAGTATCAAAGCGAGATGGTCAAAACTTTCAACGACTCGGCGCCGGAGATTCTGCTGGGCTTGCGCAAGATGATGAGCGAGTTCAGCAAGACCAGCGACGAAGCGGGCAAAATCGAGCAGTTGCTGAATCTTTATCGCAAAGTGCACGGCCTGACCGGCAGCGCCGGACTTGCGGGCCTGCACAATATTTCGCTTTTGTCGTCCGCACTCGAAGTGCTGCTGAAAGAGCTTTACGACAAGCCGAAGAATGTCAACGCATCGACCTTGCGCACGGTCGCGTCGTCCATCGATTTCATTTTCGAGCTATTCCAAAAAGCTCCACGCGCAAACCTGCTCGAGCGGAAGCCAGTTGAGATTCTCGTGGTAGACGACGAAATCCTATCGCGCCGCGCCGTGAGCTATGCTTTGGAGAAAGCGGGCCTTAAAGCTGCCAGCGTTGAAGACCCGCAAACCGCACTCAATCAGGCGGCCGAAAAGCAATACGACCTCATCTTTCTCGATGTGCAAATGCCCGGCCTGGACGGGTTCGAACTTTGCACCAAAATTCGCGCCGTGCCGCTTAACAAAACGACGCCAGTCATTTTCGTAACCAACCTGAACGATCTCAAAAGCCGAGCGCGCTCCAGCCTGAGCGGCGGAAACGATTTTATTGCGAAGCCCTTCATGTTCATCGAACTCAGCGTTAAGGCCCTGACTTACGTGATGCGCAACCGTCTCGCGGCAGGCCCCGGTATCGCGGAGCAATCCCGCCCCAAGCTGGCAGCGGCGTAATAGGGCTCGGGGACCCCGACGGCACCGTAATGACTTGTAAAGCCATGCACTGCGTTGCCGATGTGAGATAAATGGTGCGTCATCTTGTATCGGTTCTGGTTCTCGCGGTAGCGGTATGCGAAGGGGCTGAGGAACAACGCTTCGAGTATAAAGAACAAGGGTTTGCGATCACCCTGTCGAGTGATTGGAAGGAAGTGGATTCGAAAACGGCCCCCTATGCAAAGGACGTACTCTCGAAGGACCACGATATCGTAA
>DATENK010000693.1:0-3123 GCA_035275085.1 Verrucomicrobiia bacterium
GGAAAAACAGATTAGGATTACGATTAGGATTAAGAGTAAGATTAAGAACCGTCAGAGCATAAAGACGGTAATGTGTCTGGCGGCGGCGTCGCGGACGTATTTCTCGGCGGGATCGGTTCGGGTATTCAGGAGATGGTTATAGATTCGGGCGGCCTCGGATTTTTTGCCTTGCATGGCGAGCGTTTCCGCCAGGAGCAGAACTGTGCTTGTCGCCTTTGCCCGTGGGTGACCTTGGGCTGAGTCAGCAGTTTTGATGAGCGCGTCGGCGGATTGGGCGTCACCGATGCGCGCCAAGGCCCAGCCAGCGACCAACCGCAGATCGGGCTCGCTCTCGCGCAACGCAGCGCGGAGAAGATCAACCGACTTCGTATCGCGGAAAACTCCCAAGTTTTGAGCGATGGTGACGCGGCATTTGCCGGTGGATTTGGGAAAGGCTTTCCGAAACTCGGCGGCTGCGGTGTTGCTGCCAATCGCGGTGAGCGCCCGCGCAACATCGTCGCACGAGTTATCGTCACTTAAATACTTTGCGAGCGCCTTCACGGCATCATCGGAGCCGATGAATTGCAACTCACGAATGAGAATTGCGCGCGCCTGCGAGGTGCCGAGTTGGGTTGACATCGTCCTGACGAGGAGCCGTTGATCTTTTTCGTTTCCAAGAATGGCCAGGCAATGCAAGAGGTACTCCGGCTTGTAATCCGCAGGACTGTCGAGAATTCGAATGAGCTCGATGATTCGGTCGCGACCACCTGCAAAAACTTCGGCGACTAGCTTACGCGCGAGAGCCGGGTCCGGGCCGCTGAACTTGCTGGCGTTACCCCAACTGTCTGGATATTGATCACGACGGCGACGCTTCTGTTCTTCGGGCGTTTGCGGCGGCGGTTCTTTGGCCTGAATCTCGCGGTCGGTTTCCGGAAGCTGCTTGAGAATATCGGCGAGGGTCATGGGAGATTAGTATTAAGATTAAGATCAGGATTAGGATTATAAGTGCCAGGGGGCGCGCATCGGAGGATTCACCAGTCGATTGGCTTCTTCGTCGCCGATCACTTGATCACGTTCGGGGTCGAAGCGGATTTTGCGGCCGGTCCGGATGGCGATGTTTGCCAGGTGCACCAGTGTGGAGGAACGATGCGCGACGTCCGCGTTGCCGCCGGAACGTTGGCGTTGTTTGACCGCTTCTCCGAATGTCAGCAGCGGCGGATCATCGCGCATGGCGCGGATTTTCTTTTGTTCGGTTTCGGACAAATCTTCGAGCCGCACTTCCCGCGCTTGTTTGCGATTGTAAGGCTCGCCCCATTCGCCGCTATCGAGCACGAGCGTGAAACCGTCGGCATATTTCATTTCGACCCAGCCCCACATGCCGCAAGCTTCGGGGTGGGCGGGCGGCGCATGCGCTTCGATCTCAACGGGAGCGGTGTGGTCTTTGCCAAAAATCCACGAGAACGGATCGAGCGCGTGTTGGCCCATGTCGGAGAGACCGCCGCCTTCATAATCCCAATAGCCACGGTGCGTACCCCCGACGCGATGCGGATGATAGGGCTTGAGAGGCGAAGGGCCGCAATACATACCCCAGTCCAGGTTTTGGGGGACGGGTTGCGGCGTCACATTCACCAGGCCGCTCCATTCTTTGACTTTGAGGCCCCCACGCTTGATGTTAACCGCCTCGCATTTTTTCAAGAGCCCGCTTTTCAGGATTTTACGCGTCAGGATGTTCTTTGGATCTTTGCTGGCGCTGAAACGGCCGAAGGTGCCGACTTGCCAGACACGGCCATAGCGTTTCTCGGCGTCAGCGACCGCGCGACCTTCGCCGATGAAGCGCGTCATGGGTTTTTCACAAAGCACATCTTTGCCCGCTTCCATGGCGGCAATGGAAATGAGTGCATGCCAATGCGGCGGGGTGGCGATAGCGATGATATCGATGTCCTTGCGCTCAAGGACGCGGCGGAAATCCGTGTAAGTGGTTTTGTTGTCGGCGCGATCCAGCCAGCGAACGTCGCATTCGGCAAGTTTGTTTAGACCAAGGCCGACGGCTTGCAAACTCTTAGTGGCCTCGGAATAAGTGCCGGGCCCGCGCCCGCCAACACCGATGAGGGCGCCTCCGAGGGTTTCGCTGGGTGGAGGTTGCTCAGCGCCTCCGAGCACATGTCGCGGCACAATGCTGATGGCGGCTCCAGCGGCGAGTGTTTCTTTGAGGAAGCTCCGGCGCGTAATGCGATGAATGCGTTTCATGCGAATTCGTTTTGGCGGACGAATGTGAGACGCAGAAAGGTGGTAAACCCTTCATCCAAAAAGAGCCAGGAAGCTGGTGCATTTCAAACGTTTCGCGAGATCAGAGCTAGGGCGTTTGAATAGCGCGGTAGAAGCGGCGGATGATGGTGGCGTTGGTGTCGCGGTAATCGTAGGTCCCGGAACCAGGATTGGTGATGGTAATTACATTAGCCCAGGTCTGGAAGCCGGAGCAGCGTTGGATGGTCAGCGGATAGGACGGCGTTGCAGTAACGCGCAGACGGCAATCGGTATCGTTTGTCTTCAAAACGCGGCTTAGGGTCATCGGCACCAGCAAGCGATAGTTGAGATGGGCGGTGCCGGTGACACCATTGAACCCATCGACTGCGATGTAGTAGGTAACGTTTTTGGCAGCGGAGAAATTTAAACTACTGGTGGTGCCGGGTCCGCTATCATTGTCACAAATCAGTGCGGTTAAGTTCGTGATGGTCGGCCCTGGCCCGGTGTAAACAGCAAGAACAGTATTGAAGCTGCTGCCGGAAGTATCGAGATACAATCGGCCGTTGGTCGGCGCGATGAAAGTAAACCACGCCGATGACCCGCCTGGGATGCCGCAGTGACTAAGTTCGCCAGGTTCGCCACCGAAGCCTACGGTGCTAAAAATCTGCGTACCCGTGTAACCGATGACGGGCGTGAAGGCTGTTCCGGACAGCGAATGAATGCCGCCGCCCGTGCTGGATTGCCGATTGAGCGCGTCTGCAAATTTATCAACCGCGAATCCCTGTATCAGGCGGTTGTCCGCGTCCGCCAGGCTGATCTGCAGCAGGGCGCGCCGGCTTCTTACGGACTGCCGTTCCTGAAAAACATCCACGTAATAATATCCAAGGTCGCTGTCCTTCA
>DATENK010000694.1:0-7452 GCA_035275085.1 Verrucomicrobiia bacterium
AACCCGCCCACTTTTGCGCCGCGCAACTATCACGAAGCCGTGGTTTGTCTTGCGGGGCACCTCGACCTTGAAGGCTGTCTTTTCCGGAATCTGCCCGCGGCGAATGGCGAAGGCGACGCCATCGCGATCATTTCGGACCACCCCGACCCTTTGAACACGAATCTTTGGAACAGCGCCTCTGCCACCATCCAGAATTGCCAATTCATCGGCATCGGCCAGGGTGTGCATACGCGGTACGCCTACGTGCTGGTGCAGAGTTGCCTGTTCAGCAACAAATTTGGCGACAACGATTGCATCGATTTGTACGGCGAGAGCGACCCGCCTTGTTTGATCCAGAACAATGTGATGCTGCCCGGGCACGAGGACGGGATTAATCCGACGCGCTGCTCTGCGATTATTATAAATAATATAATCGGCAACAGCGACGATCACGGCGTCGTTCTGCGCGACAAATGCCGTCCGGTCTTCATGAACAACCTCGTCTATAACTGCGCCAATGCGTGCGTGGCGGTGCAGAACCAATGTGATGCCCTCATCGCCAACAATACCCTGCGCAACTCGGCGCGGGGCATCCGCTTCTTCGATCATTTCGATCGCGCGGTCCCTCCGTATTGCCTGTTTCGCGGCAGCGGGCGCGCCACGATTATGAATTGCGTAATATGGGACTGTACGACACCGCTGGAATTGACCGACAGCACGAACGGCAATTCCTTCGCCAGCATCGCGTATTGCGACGTCGAAGGCGGGCAGGCCGCCAGCCTCGTGCAGGCAAACTCGACTCTCGTTTGGGCAGGCGGAAACTTAAACCTCGATCCACTATTCGTAAATCTCGCTGCCAACAATTTTCGATTGAGCACCGGTTCGCCCTGCATCGATTCGGGCACGAACTTGATCGCGCGTCTGAATCGCGACTTTGACGGTATCCCACGTCCGCTGGACGGCAACGGCGATGGAGCGGCGGCCTTTGACATTGGGGCGCACGAGTTTTTGCTGGCCACAGCCGATTCGAACGGTGACGGCATTCCTGATGGTTGGACCTGGACGAACGGCTTTAATCCCACGGATCCGAATGTGGCGAGCAGCAATCCGGATCAGGACCCCCAGACCACTTTTCAGGAATGGGTCGCAGATACAAATCCGCGAGACCCTGCCTCTTATTTCCGCATCAGTTCCATTTCACCCAGGCCTACGAACAACGTCGCATTTTTGAGTTCGTCCAATCGCAACTACACGCTCTTCCACACGCCACAACTACCCGCGACATGGTCGCCTGTCGGGAGTAAGCGGGGACGCGGCGGTTCCGACTCACTGACTCATACCAACGGCGCCCAAGGCTTCTACCGCATTCGCGTGGACTTGCCGTAGACTAAAACACTTCGTCCCAAAGCGATGGGTCCTTCAGCATGATCTCCCGCAACAGCCGGATCGGCGGCATCCCATGCCGAAGCAACTCGTCATGAAACCTTTGCAATGAATAGCGCGGCCCTTCCTGCCTTTTGTAATCCTCGCGGAGCTTAAGGATTTGCAGCTTGCCAAGCGTGTAATAAAGATAACCCGGATCATACGCTCCACGCGTCGCTTCCTGACGCGCGGGTTTTTCTTCATAATAACAGTTGTCCTGAAAGAATTTGGTGGCCGCATCCAGCGACATACGTTCGCAATGCGTTTTGATCGCCACGCACAAACGGCACAAGCGCAGCAGCGCTTCGTCCGATTGGGCGAGTCGATATTTCGGATCGCGATTCCCAAAACCTTCGTCCACCAGCATCTGCTCGGTGTAATGCGCCCAACCCTCAACAAACGCATAGCTGCTGACGATCTTTTCCAACCTGTTTGCCGGGGACGCATTCAGGCAAAGAAATTGCGTATAATGCCCGGGGTAAGCTTCATGAATCGTAACGATATCCGTGGTGTAATAATTAAACGCTGTGAGCCACTCCTCCTTTTGTTGCGCGGGCCAGTCCGCTTCCGTTGGGGTCACGTAATAATATGCTTCAGTGGCTTTCTTCTCGAACGGGCCAGGTGTATCCATCGACGCAAAACTTGTTGCCCGCAGGTACGTGGGCGTTTCTTCGACACGCGCGCGAACCGGTGAGGGGAAGGTGATGATCTTGCGTTGCTCGCAGAATGTGCGGATCGCTTCCAGATTCTTTCTGGTATCGGGGATGAGACCTTGTGCAGTGGGATGATCTTTTTGGATCGCTTTAAAGACGTCGATCGCGCTTTTGCTGGAATTCAGCTTCCGCGCTGTGTCCGCGAAGATCGTTTGCTCGCGTTTCAACTCCTTGAGGCCCTTCTCCAGGATTTGTTCCGGCGTCAACTGGATCAGTTCGCCCTCGCGCACCATTTTGTAAAACGCATCACGGCCGAGCGCATAGCTTGAGTGCGCCGACGGCAATCGCTCTTTTTGCAGCCAGGTCACGTAATTTTCGAATTCGGCAATCGCAGCTTTGTTGGCCGCTTCAAAGTCGTCATCCTTGATGTCTTTGAGTGCATCCGTCAAATCGCGGCGCAGAAAATCCACCGCGCCTTTCGCTTCATCGATCGCCGTTTCCACAAACGGCTTCGCTAGACTGCCCTTAAGATTTTGGCGTGCGGCCTGCAGCACGCGCGGAACTTCACGTTCGATCGCGACGATCGATTTCACGCGTTGCTGCAACGGCGCGAAGTTGCGCTTTACGTAAATGTTCAAATCGACCGCCGTCGAATAGGTCATCGGATTATCCGTAAATACTTTCTGCTCATCAAAGCGGAACAGCTCGCGGTGGATCTCGGCGCGCAGGATGCGATAATCGTAATAAGCGCGCTTGCTAAGCGCGTTGGTCTTCAGGCTCGCAAACTTGCGATCAAACTCCTTTAGTCGCCGCAATTCGCGGGCAATCGAATCGGAACTGTAGTCCGTGATCTTGCCGTCATATTCGTGCAGCCCCAGGGACACGCCCATATTCGGCCGCCACGCGAGATACCCACGCATAAAATCCTCGGTCAACGCTTTGAATTCGGCGTCGGAGGTAGGACGAGTCGTGCGAGCGGAACTGTCGTCGGAGGGGGTGCTCTTGCAACCCGCAAGAACCAATACAGCCAGAAACAGAATTCCAATTTTCATGCGCGGCAATGCGACCCGAACGCAGGTGCGGCGTCAAGTGGTAACGCAAACGCTCCCTGCCGGTCGCGGCTCTGTGAACATCTAGAGAACGGCCACTTGGAGAGCCTTTGCTTTACTTCAAGTAATCGATCCAGGCCTGGACTTGTTCCTTAAACGGGGAATACTTCTTCAACTCGGTGAAATAGCGGATCGCTTCGGTATTATTTTTCTCTTCCTGCTCGAGTTTGGCGAGGCTGCTCAAAATTTGGCAGTGCAACAACAACTCCGCTTCTTGCGTCGCGACATCGGCGTTTCTGAAATTCTGCAGCGACAATACCCAAAGGTTGCGTGCGCGCGCCGTCTGTTTGCGGTGCTCATAAGCAACACGCCCAAGCTCGTAAAGAATGGTGAAGTTCCCCGGATTCGCCCGCAACCCCTCACGGAGGAAGTATTCCGCCTCATCGACTTTATTAAGTTTCTTTGAGAGCCAGAACGCCGCCACCACATAGGTCTGCGGCTGTTCGGGGTCGAGACTCGCCGCCAGCTTGAACCACGGCAGCATCTCGCGTTCGAGACCTTCGGAACTCGGTTCTTTATCGTGGTGCTCATGAGCTTCCCCGTGCTTGCAATGCTCACATTCATCCTCACCCAGATGCGTGTGCACCGACGGGAAGAAATGCCGGCTGAACTGATCGATCCAATCCTTGGGTTTTCCAAGATAATCAACTTCCTCCTCATGCTTCTCTTGCACCCCGCCGGTTCCGGCCGTCATATGCAACTCTGTGTCCAGCTTGTCGTAGATACTTGGATAGTAGCCGTTGTGGAAATAGGCGTCCGCCTTTACGAAAAAGTGCCGTGCAAAAAGCTTCCGACTGTCGCCGAGCGCGACGGTGATCACATCCCCGGATTTGCGCGCATTGCCCTGCCAACGGTGGGACCATGGCTCGAGCCACGTGCTCAAACACAAACTCGCCACAAGCAACAGAACCGTGCGCATATTATTTGCCGTTTGGAGTTCCGCCTTCAGGCGGTCGGGAGATTGCAGGCATAAGTCAGTTGACCGGCTTCTTGCGAAACAGCCAGCACGTCACGCTCAAAAAAATGGCCGTGTATACGGCCGCGTAACCGAGCGCCCCGAGCCATACCAACCAGGGAATAGCCGCCCAATTGTGCACGATCAGGTCGCGCACGTCGAACAGTTCAAGGTGCGGGATCGCGTAATAAGACGCATACACCGCCGTCTGCAACGGCTCCTTAAGCGACAGCGCGAACTGGTTGATATGCCGTGCCAGCAGCAGGATGGTGATGACTACCACGAATGTGATCGTATTGTTCGACGAAGGCGCGGCAAACACGATCGAGCCCAACAGCGTCAGCGCCGTCACCACTCCGAGCATGAACCAGTGCAGCGTAAAGCATTGAAAGTAATTCAGAACCGGCAGCGTATGTTCCCGCGCGCCGCTAATGATTGCGAAGAAAACATAGAACACGAACAGGCACAGTCCGCACGCGTACCAACAGCCAAAGAATTTGCCCAGCACCACATGGGTGCGAGTAACTGGCTTCGCCAGCAACGGAAACAGCGTGCGATTTTCGCGTTCGGCCGGGATCTGTCGCGCTGCGGTGGTAATCGCAATGACCAGCGATGATATCCAAATCAGGAAAAGGCAAATCTCCTTCAGGTAACGGACGATCTTCTCTTCGTTGAAAAAGTTGATCGACCCCATTACGAGCGTGATGAGCGCGGTGAGGACAAACAACACATAGAAATCCTTGCGGCGATACAGCTCCCGGATGACAACTCCGGCAATGGCCTGGACGGGAGGATGGAGTGCGGCGGCGGCGTTCATGCGGCGAGTTTGAAATCGATGCTCTTCAGAAAAACCTGTTCGAGATTGTCGCAACGATATTCGGTAACAAGGTCCACGACGCGGCCGGCCGCTTTGAGCTCGCCGTCCGCAAGGATGCCAACGCGGTCGCAGACCGTTTCGACTTCGCCGAGTTCATGCGACGAAAAGAAAACCGTTTTGCCTTCGTTTTTGAGTCGCTGAATGATCTGGCGCACTTTCATGCGCCCAATGGGATCCAGGCCGCTGGTCGGCTCGTCCAGAATCAGCAGGTCGGGATTGTTGATCAACGCCTGCGCCAGACCAACACGCTGCTGCATGCCCTTCGAATAGGTCCGAATCGGGCGTTTACGAACTTCATTCAACTCGACCAGCTTGAGCACTTCATCGATCCGTTGGCTCAAATGGCCTTTGGGAATGCGAAAAATTTTTCCGTAAAAGCGCAACAGTTCTTCTGCTGTAAGAAACTTATAATAATACGTAAGCTCCGGAAGATAACCGATCCGCTGCCGCGCAATCGGCTGGCGCACACTCACTCCGAAAATCGACGCATCCCCCGCGGTCGGCGGCACGAAACCAAGCAGGACGTTCATTGTGGAGGTCTTGCCGGCTCCGTTCGGTCCCAGGAACCCAAACACTTCCCCGGGGAACACCGCCAGATTCAGGTCGTTCACCGCGAGCTTGGTTTTTTGTCCCAATTCGCGGGTCCGATATTCCACCCGCAACCCTTCAATCTTCAAAATGGCATCCATTCGTGACGCTTTGGCGTCGATGGAAGCCAGATTTGTGCCGGAGAAATCCTAACACTCGGATGCGTTACCGGTAGCGATTGCGTAACCCCTTAAATCACCGAATTGCCAGCCTTTAACGATAATGCAACGAGTATTCATCGTGGGAGGCGCAACTTAAGTTCTATTCCGGTCTGCGGGCTTTCCAGTAGTTAGGTCGGCGCTTCGCGTGTGCGATCGCCGCTATCCAGATCAAATCAGTAAGTTCCATGAAGAAGACGATATAAGGAAAGCGCCGCACGTGCTGCTTCCGAAACCCCGACTTTTTGTAACGCGGACATGCGGCGGGGTTTCGCGATAATCGGCGAACTGCGTGGTTGATCTCGGCTTCCAGGTCCAGTCCCAATCCCTTTACCTGCTCTTCATACCACTGCATCGCTGCATCCAATTCTGCGCGGGCCGCCGAATGGATGATGACAGGCTTCACGAATATTTTTTGCGAAGCTCACCTGAAACCTTCGCCCAAGGTTCGCCCGGGGCAGTGCCATCGCGGATTTCCTGTTCACGTCGTAAGAGTTCCTCCTCCCAAAGCTGCTCCGCGTCAGCGTCAGCGTCAGCGTCGCTCTCCAGAGAAAGAATTAGAAAATGCGCTAGCTGCGCACGATCCGCGCTCGTTAGTTGCGCCAACTGGGCTTTGAGTTTTTCGCCGGCAACAGACATACGCTATTGCTCTTAGAATATACTTCTGACTGCTAAGCTTCAAGCTTCTCGGTATCCGAGCAGGCACGTCCATCTTGTGTGTTACCAAACTTTTGACAGAATGCGGCGCTATGAAGCTAAAGGGTACGTGGCGAGTTGTTGTAGTTGTATTGATCATTGCGCAGGTCTTGAGTTCGGCGCAGCAGAAAGCGACGAATAACGATGCGCACTTTCAGATTCCCGCCACGGACGCGGGCTTGCCCGGCGCGGGGCCGATTCGACGGGCGGATTGGTTCCAGAAGCTTTGGGTGGAACGGCGGGCGAAGTGGGGAGGGCGGCTTGAGCGCGATCGCGGCGCCGTGGTTTTGCTGGGTGATTCGATCACGCAGGGTTGGGGCGAAGATTTCAGCGCATGGTTCCCCGGCATGAAAATCGCGAATCGTGGCATCAGCGGCGACACTTCGCGCGGCGTGTTGATTCGCCTCGACGAAGACGTGCTGGCGCTGCAACCCGCGGCGGTGGTCTTGCTGATCGGGACGAACGACCTCGAAGAGAAGGCGGACCCTGAAACGATCGCGGGCAACGTGAAGTTGATCCTGGCGAAACTCACGAAGCACAATGCGAAAATGCCGATCGTGCTCTGCGAGGTGTTTCCAAGTTCCGCGTCAAAAAATCGCCCAGCGGACAAAATCAAAAAGGTGAATCAATTATATGCGGCTACGGTGAAAGGCAACGCGCAGGTGACCCTCGTCGAAACCTGGATATTGTTTGCCGATCCCAAAGGGGACGCGATCCCTGCCGAATTCCCGGACCTGCTGCATCCCAACCTCGCCGGTTACATGAAGTGGGCCGCCGGGTTCCGCCCGATCTTTGCCACGCTCGGCCTGCTTGAAACGACCCCTTACGAATTCACACCCGAACCGGGTTTCGTAAGTCTGTTCAACGGCAAAGACCTCACCGGCTGGGGGTTGCGTCCGAGCTCGGAAGCGGACAAAAACACCGCGGAGAAATTGAAACCGCTGGCGTGGCCAATTGTAACGGAGCCAATCAGTTTTGATGGCCAAATCAGCAGCCCGGACGGACGCTTCGTGGC
>DATENK010000695.1:0-8960 GCA_035275085.1 Verrucomicrobiia bacterium
TGTAGATTGAGCGGCTTGAAACGTTCGAGCAAAGCGTCTGCATTCAACGGTCGATACTTCACACTGGGGCCCATCGGGAAGTGCGTGAACAATATTGTGGGACGGTCATTGTCGAGCTTGCGCACATGCTCGTCTACCCAATCGAACGTGTGCCGTTGAATCGACGTGTTTTCGAATTTCAAGCCAGCAGTGGTGTCCAGACCGATGAACTGCCAACCGCGATGGCGGAACGCGTAATTCAGGCTCTTGGGATAGATCGCGTCGAAGGCCACGCGCTCACCGCTGCCGGTCAGATAATCGTGATTTCCGACGACCACGTGTACGGGGATGTTGAGCACATGCAGGATGTCACGAACCGCGCCGTGGTCCTCAGGCTTGCCGTATTCGGTCATGTCGCCGGCGACAATGCACAGGTCCACGTCGCCGTGTGACTTCATGCGAGCCGTCATTTTCTCCAGCCATTGTCCACATTCGGGGCTCATGTAGTGGAGATCGTTCACGACAATGAACCGAAACCCGTCGCCGCCTTTCGTCGCCGCATTTAGCGCGCCGGGCCAGAGGCCAAGTGAAAGCAAAACGGCGGGGCTGAGTTTTCCGAGTGCCTCACGGCGGGTGTAGGTTTTCATTTTCGGGTCAAAGTGCGCGGGCCAACCCAGCGCGTATTATATTTTTCCATCACCTTATCTGACGCGAATGGGGGACGAACTTCACAACCATATTTTTGCGAATCCATCCCGTGCCATGGCAGCGGCTCGACTTCCCACCCGCGCGTGCAATGAAAATCGGCATCCTTGTCCCAGCCAACTGCAAACAGAAAAAAGTCTCGCACTCCCGCCTTTGGCGGAACTTGCGCGGCTGAAAAGGACAACGTCAATTCATCCCCGCCGTTCAACAGCGCCAAGCCGTTGTCGCGTTCGGCAATCAATTCATCGACGGCTCCATAGCGCGTGCACCAACCCGCCGGCGTGATGGTCCATGTAGCTTGCGAACGCACTTTATCGTGCTTGGGCGTGAGCGGTTGCGACCAGGGAAGGTTTTCGTACTCGCTAAAGCCGCGCCAATGCAAATCGGTCTTTATTGCCGCGATAAACGTAATGCGCGTTTCCGAATTGTCCCGCTTCTCCAGCAGCGCGATACGGTCCCAATGGATTTCAAACGCGGTTGTGATACGCAGCCGGTGCGCGCCTTGCGGCAATTTGCCAGCGAGATCGACAATTATGCGCTTGGTCTTGCCGACGGGTGCGCCGAAATTCGCGTCCACAGTTTTCCATTCGCCGTTGACCTCCACTTCGAGAACCGGAAATGGAAAGGGCAAGTCAGGGTTGTGCGACGCCGCCACGTTTGCCATCCCGCCGCCGAAGCGCAGCCATGCAGTGATCGCCAGAACCAACGGTCTTTCGACGGGCAACGGCCCGAAATCAAGCGTCACCGAATGCGGCTCCGCCAGACCGCGCAGTTGCGGAATGCGAAGCTTTTCCGGTGAAACCATCTGGCCATCTGCTTTTTTTAAAGCCGCAGTCGCGTCCTTGCCAACCGTGTCCAGCGCATTCAATAACGGCCGCTCATTATGTAGGGTGACAATCTCATGCTTCGGAAATGGCGGGCCGGGCAAGAGCTTGCCCGTGGTGTGCACTTCCGTGCCGGGCGGATGATCCACGACGACTAGTTTGGCCTCATCCAGATATAAGACTTCCCGCAGTTCTTCCGTGATCTGGAGGATGTGGTTGCCGTCGCGCGCGGGGAACGTCGATTCATCCCCGATCCAGACATATTCGTCCGGATCGGCGTCGATAAATCGCTTTTCGCTGATTGGCAAACCAGCCGGCGCGGCGCCCAGCAGGTCGGTGACAAAACGGAAGCGCTTTCCGTCCCAGGCATACAGATACGGGCATGAGCCCGTGGGCATTGCGAGTTCGTCCATGGCAAGGTGTATGCGGCAATCGACCTTCACATCTGTGTAATTGAGATTCACGTCGAACCAATGCGCAGTCACGGAATCAATTTGTTGATGGCCGCCAACTCCGATCTCGATCGGGAGTTCCTGCACTCGCCGCGTGATCCGTAAACCGGATGCCGCTACATCGACGCGAATGCCGAGCCCACTCGCATTGGATTTGGTGCCGATCAAGTGCGGCTTCAATTGCGCATTCACATTGCCGCCATCGTTACGAAAGCAGCGGAGTTCGCCGCGTTCAAGCGCCACGATCAAATCCGAATCGCAATCGCCATCAAAATCGAAAGCCCTAAAGGACGTAACAGTGCCGATCTTGTCTAAACCAAACTGCACTTCCTTGAAGCCGCTGTTGCCAAGATTGCGCCAGACGCGAACTCCATTTCCCGCTGCGATAATATCCAGCCAACCATCATTGTCGTAATCCACGACGTGGAGTTCCCGGATTTGCATGTTGCCGACGGAAATGGTTTGCCGCTCCTTCAGTTGATTGAAGATGCAGACTATTTTGTCGCCCGCCGCCAGGACCACATCAAAGCGCATGTCGTTGTTCAGGTCACCCGCGGCCATCAGGGTAGCCGCCGGCCAATCGGCAGTGAGATTGGTTTCCACAAGTGCCCCGCCGCGTTCCTTCACCAGCAGCAAGGGGGGCTGATTCGAGCGCGTAATAAACAGGTCAAGCAACTCGTCATTGTTCCAATCCTCCACCAGCAGTTGCTCCGCACCCATTAGCGTCAGCGGCACGCCGGAGTTCGTGGTGTTCTCCGAGAAATAAGGATGCCCCAGATTGCGCAGCGCTTTGACACCGTTGGTGCCGTCGGTGATCACTAGCAAGTCCAGTTTTCCCGTGAAGTCCAGGTCAACCAATTGTCCATCAACCGCCTGAACTCCGGCCAGCTTCGAAAACGTGCTGACATCCGTCGCCGATCCATTCGTCGCGAATTTCAAGACATGCGAGCCTTGATCGCCGAGAAAAATCGCGTCATCTACCTTGTCATTGTTGAGATCACCGATCAGGCAGCGGAAATATTTCCCTTCGCCTGGCAGTGCTGTTTCAGACGGCCGAAAAACGCCATTTGAATTGAAAAGCACACGGAAGCTGTTGCTTTGCATAGCAACCAGCGAGGGTCTGCCGTCGTGGTTGAAATCGATCACTCCAAAAGGTGCCTGAAAACCATTGGGAATCGCGGAAGGAACTTCCTTAAATGCCACCTGGATGCCCTGCGCATCCGGTTGTTCGAGCCGGAACGGCGCGCGTATCTGCGTATACTGACACCGTTCGAAAACACTGGGATCGCTGATCTGCCCTGCCCTGCTGGCGTTGATCTTCTGATGCTGGAGCAGAGCAATCTGCGCGTCGTCATTCTTTCCCAGTCGAATCAACACCTGGCTTAAGTTGTAGTAAGCCGCGGGATGGTTCGTCTCGAACTGTGTGACTTCCGCGAACTGCTCGCGCGCTTCCTCGAATTGGTTCAACTGCTGATAGGCGCGCCCGAGTTGAAAGCTGACGGCGTTTACCGTGCGGTCGATATCTTTCGCCTGCTGCAACGCCTGGACGGCTTCCTTGGCGTGCCCAAGCCTGAGGTGGGCGGAGCCGAGAATGTAAAAGGCCGGACCGGAGTTATGATCGAGATTCAGCGTTTCCTGGGCATGCTTGATTGCCAATTCCGGTTCATTCGCAGCCAGCGCCGCGACGGCAACGTTGAGATGCGCGTCGGCGTTCGCGGGGCTTTTTGTGAGCGCCTGCTGCAATGGCCCGAGCGCTTTCGTCGCCTGTCCCGAGTTGTAATAATTCCTTCCGACATTGGTCAGCCGGATGAAGTCGTCTTCGCTTTGCGCCTTCTTCCTGCACGCGGGCACAATCAGCGAAATACAAATAGCTAATAATAGGCAACGCACCGGCATTTTCGGCACATCCGAACGAAAATACGCCTGCCCGTCAAGTCGCAGCCCGTAGGTTTTCGCGCCCATCGTTAAAGGAGTAAAGGGCCCCATATGGACCATTTACAGCCGATGCGAGTGTCCGCTCCAGTTATGGAAACAAGGACACTGACAAATGCGGCGGTTCCCGCCCTGATTTTAACGACCACATGCCTTGGCATGGCGGGTTTGCCGGGTGACTGGCAGATCCGCGAAACACCTGTGGCGACGCACCTTACTGCGGTCGCGTCGGCTCCCGGCCAACTAATTGCGGTGGGGCACGCCGCAACGATTTTAGCCTCCGGGAACGGAAGCGCCTGGGATGTCGTCCCTTACACCGGCAGCGGCGATTTTCATTGCGTGACTTTCGCCAAAGGCCTCTATGTGGCCGGCGGAACCCTCGATTGCCTGCTTGCCTCCTCGTCCGATGGCGTGAATTGGACCACGACTCAAACGACCACCGGTCAGCACGGCCATTTCGGTGTTACCTACGGCGGCGGCCGCTTTGTCACCGTCGGCCGCGGAGGACTTTTTGTTCCCACACGCATTCTTAATTCCACGAACGGTATTGATTGGCAGCCAGCGGACGTCCCTCCCACCACCAACATTTTGCGCGCGGTCACTTTCGGAAATGGTAAATACGTTGCAGTCGGCGACAACGGCACGATCCTTACTTCCGCCGATGCGACCACATGGACATCACAAATTTCGGGCACGGACTACCTCCTCCGCTCCGTCATGTTCACTGGCCGGGAATTCCTGGCTGGTGGCGACTCATCCACCCTCCTCACCTCTGATGACGGCATCTCATGGGTATCCGTGCCCCATTCTTCTTTCGACGTGCGCGGTCTCGCTACGTGCGGGACCGCGGTCGTCAAAGCCGGTGGCCAGCCCAGCGAAGGTTGGGTCGAAGCATCCACCAACGGCTTATCATGGTCAGGCTATTCCGAAGTCTTTCCCAGCCGCCTGAACGCTGTCATCCATTTCGCCTTGGGCAAATTCTTCGCCGTCGGCAACAACGCTCTCATCGTCGAATCCGGCGCCGTCGCAAATGCCCCCGTGAATGTTTGGACCAGCAGCACCAACGGCTATTGGCACGAAGGCCCTTGGTCCCTCGGCCACGTCCCATCGTGGGCAGACCAGTCGATCGTGCTCCCAAACGGCGCTGGCAGGACTTTGGAAATCAATTCCGCGACCACCCGAGACTATCCGGACTCCCTGCGCATTCGTGAATTGCTCGTTGGCGCATTCCTGCGGTTGTTCCTGAACAACGCCGGCTGGTCAGTGCCGTTAAAGATGGACCAGCCATTGCGATTACCCCGCACCGTTTCACTGCTCAGCATTAATTCAGCGATCGAAGGGACAGAAATCGATATTGGCGGGCAGGCAATCTTTGCTGATACCCATGCCCTCTTTACCGGCAAGGTTGGTGTCGGTTTCTTTGATGAAGCCACCGTGATTCAATCCAACGGCAATTTCGCTGCGGCCTCCATGCGCATCGACAGCGGCTCATGGACGCAATGCGGCGGCACAAACGAGTTATTGTCGATGTCTGTCACTAGAGGCTGTGCATACTCGCTGTTCGGCCTCTCGCCCCACTCTCCGTCGCCGCGCAATGGAACATTATCGGCAGGCACCATCGAGATCATTGGAGAGCTGCGGCTCACTGGCGGTGTGGTTTCGAATACGCTGATGTATTTCGACACGGGCGCGCTGAAAGCCCGCGGAACCTATGACCTCGGCCGGCTAGAGGTCAATTTTGGCGTGCTTGATTTTCAGAACGCCGGAACGGTGTTGCATTTTCAGGACAGCCACGCTGTCTCATGGAGTTCGCCGAGTCTGGTCGTGGTAACGAATTGGACTTCTGGCAGCGATCAACTTTTCATCGGGCACAACCAAGCCGGGCTTACAGCGGCGCAACTCAGCCGGATTCGTTTTGCGAATCCTGGCGGCTTCTCCCCTGGCCTCTATAGCGCACGCATCCTCTCCACCGGCGAGGTTGTGCCCGTGCCCAGACTTGTCAGTTATCAGCGAAGCGCCAACGGCCTCGTTCTCAATTGGCCGCAAGGTTACCGCCTGCTGACTGCCACCAATGTTGCGGGTCCGTACTCGCTCATCACCAACGCCATCAGTCCCTACACTGCCTCCTATCATACGGACCCGCAGCGCTTCTTCATCATAGGTAACGAGAACTAATACGACGAAAACACGTGCGCGCATCCGCTCCACCCGGATGCGCGCACTTCAAAATGACTACCCAATTTCGGAAACTACCGTTCGCTGACGACCTGGGGGCGAGTGCTCTCGATAATGGCGAGAAGCTCCTTTTGCTCCTTGGTGCCGATTTGCAGTTTATCGAGCGACGCCTTCAAATCGCCGACCGCGGCATCGAATTCAGCGTTCGTGATGCGCATGCCGGAATGTGCGGCGGCCATTTCCTTGCCGTCGTATTTGGCGGGACCGCCGGTGGCCAGCGTCAGGAATTGGACCATGTGCTGCTTCAGCGTTCCCACGTTCTGGTCGTTTGCAGTCCAGGTCTGAGATTCGCTGCGCCTAAAGATGCCGGAGCCTTTCAAACCTTTGCGTTCCCAATTCACGCGCGGGTCGGCAATGGCGCGCTGCGTGAAGTCGTCTACAATAGCGCTCACACCGTTTTCGTTGCCGAGCCGCTCGAACAGCGTCAGCTTGCGTTCGTCCTTGCCGACCTGACCGGCCGCTCCCACGCCAGTTGTCCCTTTCGCTTCGTCCTTTCCACTGGTTCCGGCGATCTGCTGGTCTTTGGCCATGCGTTGCTGGGCGCGCTGGTCCGCCTCCCGGCTGCCGGAGGTGAAGAACTCGTCCTTTTTCTTTTCCGCCTTGGTGCTGCGACAGCCGGTGGTCACCGGCAGGATGGCCGCGGCAGTCATAACCGATATGAGTGTAACTAATTTATTCATAACTATTTGTTTTCATCTCCCACAGAAATTGGATCGCTCAATTCCGCCGGCGCGAACTGCAGGCCTTCGACTGCCTCGGTGCCGCCTTCGAGCCGCGGCAAGTAAGCGCGCACAAACGCGTTGCGCATTACGTTCCCGATTGTGGCCAGGATATCCGCGCTCGTCTTTTGCGACAGGTCGCCGGTGAACGGGATCAAGGTCCCGAACTGGTCGCGTGAGTGATTTTTGAAAATACTCGTGGCGGCGCCAACCAGTGCCTGCCAGAAGAACTGCAACACGTTCTCACCTTTTACATCTTCGCTTAGGCTAAAGATTTTCAAGTTGCGAAACAGCGGCTTGACGTAGCCTTTCATCTGCCCTTCCTGCGCGTCGGCTTCGACCACCAGGTCGAACCAGCCGCGCTCGAAATCAAATTTGCCATAGGCGCGCGCGAGGTCGTTGATCTTCGTCACGTCCAACCCGATCAGGCGCATGCCCATGTGAAACGTCGGTCGATACGAGAAGGGGTCGAGCGTCATTTTGTATTCGAACTTCGCATGATCCATCGCGATCGCCGTCGCTTGCACGGTTGAGACCAGCGGTTTGGTTTCGTCGCGAATGTTCGTGAGGTTGTCGACCGAGGCCTGCACATCGCTCAGATAAACGTCCACCGGATTTTTCGTCTGAAACGCGCGAAAATGGATCGCGCCATTCCGTACCACAGCGCGATTGATCCGAAACGGAAACAAATCCTCGATCAGCTTTAACCATGGGGCGCCGGCGCCGGTTTGGTCTTCGCCTTCACTCGGCGCATCCACGAAGTTCAATTCGGGCTCGTCCATCAAAACACGTCCAACGAGCTTCCGCTGCCAGAGCGCGTCCCATTGAATCGCGAAATCAACGCGCTTGGCGGAAAAAAAAGGCACAGGCACGTTGCCGGTCGTCTTGCTGATGCGCACATCCCGAATTGCGTAGGCGCCGCGCAAGAGATGAATGTCCACCGGCCCAATTTTTCCCGCGTACAACGGATTTCGATCGAGAGTTCGGTTCACATAATCACGCACGAAGTTGGGAAGCAGTGCGCGAGCGATCACGGCCAATGTAAGTAAAATGAGAAAGATCAGACCGATGGCGCGTAATACTGGGTGCCTTAGGCGAGGTCGCGACTCCACATGCTCCTCGACGACGACGGTGCGTCGGCGTGTCCTCGGCCGGTGTAACACCTGCAACCCCATGCGACAAAAGTACAACGCTTTTACCCGCGCCGCACTGGGTGTTCACCCTATTAACCGGCTAATTGGCGCAGGACGTACGGCAGGATGCCGCCATGTTGATAGTAGTCGACTTCGATTGGCGTATCGATTCTGCAAATCACCGCGATGTCCTGTTTACGTCCGTCCGCGCGCGTGATGCGCACAGTGACGTCCTGCTGCGGCTTGAGCCCCGCGGTTAGGCTGAGCACATCGTACGTTTCCGTGCCGTCGAGGCTCAGGGTTTGCGCGGTCACGCCTTCCTTGAACTGGAGTGGCAATACGCCCATGCCAACCAGATTCGAGCGGTGAATGCGTTCAAAGCTTTGCGCGAGCACGGCGCTTACCCCCAAAAGCCGCGTGCCTTTTGCCGCCCAATCCCGCGAGCTGCCCGTGCCGTACTCCTGGCCGGCGATGACCATCAGCGGCACGCCTTCACTTTGATACTGAACCGCCGCATCGTAAATCGGGATGATCTTTCCGTCCGGCAAATGTTTAGTCACGCCGCCTTCGGTGCCGGGGATCATCAGGTTTTTGATGCGAATATTGGCGAATGTGCCGCGCGTCATCACCCGATCGTTGCCGCGACGCGCGCCGTAGCTGTTGAATTCCTGCACGGTCACGCCTTTCTCGAGCAAATAGATGCCGGATGGCGATGTAGGTTTTATCGAACCCGCGGGCGAAATATGATCGGTGGTGACCGAATCACCAAACAGCGCGAGCAGGCGCGCACCCTTAATATCGCTGATCGCGGACGGTTTCAGAGCGAACGCTTCGAAAAACGGCGGTTCCTGAATGTAGGTCGAGTTCGCGTCCCAATTGTACAGCAAGCCGGTGGAACTGGGGATTTCGTTCCAAAGGGGATTCTGCGAAGCGAAGTTCGAGTAGAGTTTGCGATATGTCTCGGGCGTGGTGGAAGTGCGC
>DATENK010000696.1:0-2512 GCA_035275085.1 Verrucomicrobiia bacterium
TCCAATAGAGCCAAACCGCCGTGGCAAGCATCGGAAAGCCCATGGCGATTTTAAACTTTTCCATCCACTCGCCCGGTTTCGGCAAAACCTTTAACAACGCGGGCTTCCAACTGAGCAGCACGTAAGGGAATGCGAGCCCCAGACCTGCAGCGATAAACGCCAGCGCCGTAACGAGCGGCGGCTGCGTGAACCCGAAGGCGAGTGCGCCGGTAAGAAATGGCGCCGTGCATGGCGTCGCGAGAATAGTGGCAAGGATGCCATTGAAGAAGGCGCCCCCGTATCCTTGGCGACCGGCAGCTTGCCCGGCGGCATCCATCACGCCGCCGCCAATAGTCACTTCAAACAGCCCGAACAGGTTCAGCGCGACGAGGGTCATGATAATGGTAAGCACCACACGTACGACCTGGTTCTGCAACGCCATCCCCCATGTCGCGAGGCCGCCGGCTTGCTGCACAGCAATGGCGAGCCCTGCCAACACCAGAAACGAGGCGATTACCCCGAGTGCATAAACAATCCCAAGTGCGCGGACGCGGGCAGGGTGTTCCTTGCTTTGATTTACGAATCCGAAAATTTTTAACGCGATCACTGGAAGGACGCACGGCATAAAATTGAGGATCAGCCCGCCGAGGAACGCGGCACCCAGCATGCCGAGGAAGGCCACAGCGCTCAACGGCGCGGCTTTGGCCGCACCTATCGGGATTTGCACTTCGCAACCGGCTGATTTGTTGACCAAGATGCCTTGCAAAGCGCCAGGCCAATCGCCGTCGAGCTTTTTGACACTCTTACGGAGACTGATTTTGTTTTTGTCCGACGAGACTATTTCCGTTGCGGCGGTGACCTCATAATTTTTGTTTTCGTAAGGCAGGAAGTCAGCTTTCGCCCATGCGTTGGTAGTCGACCATTCAATGAGAATGGAACGCTCATCGTTTTTGACTGCGCCGTCCCATCGCGCCGCCGCCTGAAGGAACGAGCCATCGACCGGAAGCTTCGCTTTCCATTGCTCGATGAACTTTGCGTTCGACGATGGCTTGGAGGATTTGGCGATAATTAGCGGAGCGTTGACCTCTACCTGTCCAGCGACGCAAAGCCCGCTGTTGGTGCATTCCAGCCAGGCCACCTTTGCCTTTAATTCGAGCGGACCCTCGGCGACATTTTTGCCCAACGTGAGCGGCACCAGCAGGACCACGTCGTCATAGTAAACATAAGTAGTGAGGCCTTCGTAACTTTCCTTTTCGGGCACAGGCCAGAGAATCGGGCCGGCGGCGATCCCGACCGGCAGTTCCCATTCAATCTTCGTCGGATCGCCGGCCTCTCCGCCATTGCGCCAGTAGGTGTGCCAACCTTTTGCCATGTGCAGGTGCACCCCGGCCATTACGGTGTCGCCGGCAGTTGCGGACTCGGCCGTGAGAACCAGCCGCACTTGCGTCTTATTAGCGGCGGAAACGGCGCCACCGACGCTCATCACCGCAAAAGCCAACATGAACCATCGGGCTAGCCGCATATCATTAATAGTTTGGTCCAGATGCCGGGCTGCGCAACGAAAATTTGGCTCATTTCCGCACGAGGTATGTGCGCGCAATGCGATCAGCCAAACTATGCGACGGCCGCCGAATGGCATACGCAATCGCCGCGATCATAAGCGCGGCAGTGCCGATCCCCAATATACTCGTGGCGTCCTGCAGAAATACCAGGGTGCCACTTTTGACCAAAGCCACCATCCCTGCGACGAAGGCTGCCAGTATCGGCAGCGTGCCAACAGCCCAGCGCGCCAGGAGGCGCTTGCGGGTCGCGAGTTGACCGTCCGCCCCGACGACCACGATTCCGAAGAGGTTCAGGACAAAACTGCGGCGGAAGATCGCCGCAATCAATTCAACCAAGCCAACCGAAATAACCGAAAAGAGAAAGACGCCCGCAGACACGCCGAGCGGGAGCCTTCGCGCCTGGCTTTCCTTTTTCGCCATCCAACGCGGCACCACGCGCTCGGCTTCCTGCACCACATCTCGCGCCGGCGCCGGCCGGGCCACCGCTTCGCGGACAAGTTTTCGTTCATGCTCGCCAAGTGTGGATACCAGATCGGGGTTGGACCAAAATGTCTCATTGGTGATCACGTCCGCAAAATGCGTAACCAAATACGCCCGAGCCAACTCGATATCGTTCGTTTGATCATTCTCCTCCGCCAACTCGATGTACGATTGCGCAGCATCGAGAAAGTGCGGTCGGTCTGGATACAGACTTTTCCACGTCCGATCCCAGCGAATGCGTTCGAAGTTGAACATGCCGGCTCCAAAAATTCCCAGGAGCACAAAGCAGGCGGGCAGCATCAAAACAGACATGGCGCGCCAGCGCGGCGTGATTTCGGCGGGTTTGGAGACCAAGGTTGTCAGATTACCGACAACGAATTCAGGACGATCGAACGCCTTGCGTTTCAGCGCGCCAAGAAATGCCTTGGCGTCCGGCGGCGGCGGTAACGAAGGATCCAGAGCCGCATCCGCCACCTGGGCCAAAAATATTT
>DATENK010000697.1:0-6401 GCA_035275085.1 Verrucomicrobiia bacterium
CGTGCTCTCGATTGGCAGAACTCGCCCTTCTGTGCTGGACTCGCGGGCCTTCAACATGATTTCCAGCACATGGAACGCATGCTCCGGCGTAATGATTGGCCGCTCGCCGCGGCGGATGCATTCGACCAAATACCTTAGTCCATCTGCCCACGGCCAGTCGGGTTCAGTCTCTTTATAGAGCTGCCAGGCGCCGAGCGAATTCTGCCAAAGCTCGTAGCCGTCCGGGTCCCAATCGTCACCAAGCATCTGGATCACGCCGGAAGTGCCATAAACTTCCAGGGCCGGATTGCGATATTGTTGCATGGTGAAGCCAGTCGTAACGGCGCCTAGCGCGCCATTCGCGAACTCAAGCAGCACCTGGGCGGTGTCCTCCGCTTCGACGCGCAGCTTGCGTTCGTTTACGTGCCGTTCGGGGATTATGGTCGCGGTCAAAGCAGTCACGCGCTTAACCGGTCCCAACAGTCCAACCAGGCTTGTGATGCAATACACCCCAAGGTCGAAGATGCAACCGCCCTGGCCACGATAGAACCATTCGCTCCACCACGGCCCAGACCAGCCGTAACGCGCGCGAGCCGAACACGGCCGGCCGATATCGCCTGCCTGGATGCGCGCGGCGATCGTTTGGAAGGTGGGACTCAGCCAGGTAAATGGCGCACAAAGCAGATGCCTGCGGTTTTGTCGGGCGACTTCAATCAATGCCCGGGCATCCGGGAGATTTGTAGCGAGCGGCTTCTCCGTGAGTACGTGTTTGCCTGCCGTGAGCGCTTCTCGCGCAAGTCGCGCATGCTCGGACGGCGGCGTCAGAATTAACACGAGATCAACGCCCGAGTGCCCGATCACGTCATGTTCATTGGTGGTGAAATGTTTGGGATCTATCGACGCGCGCTGCTTTTCGCGACCGCAGGCGATGGCCAACTGCGCCGATCCACGAGCTTCCAGCTTTTCGATGATCGCACGGTAGGCGGAAAAGACGTTGCCGCAGCCGATGACGCCAATGCCGACCGGTTTCATGGCAGCGGTTTGACGCGCAACTTGCGGAAGCGGACCGTTTTTCCGTCGTCGTAGTTCTGCAAGCCGATGTAACCGGATGCGGAACGCTGCGATGAATCGGTCCAGGTGTTTATGAGTTCACCATTGATGCGCACGGAATAACTATGATCGACGCACACGATCTCGCAGTCATTCCAGTGACCGGCGGCCTTCGCGTTCGATTTGGCCGGCGCATGAAACGGATAAATGGAACCCGTTCGCCAGGTCGGCTTGGGATCGTTTGCATTTCCGATCTCAACCTCGTGCCCGCGTTTGACCGCTGTCCATGGATCGTTTCCGGGATTAGGAAAGCGGACGAAAATTCCCGAATCGGCGCCATCCTGCTCCTGAACGAATTCGCAGCGCAGCACGAAATTCGTGAAAATGCGGTCGCCATACCACCACAGCCCCATCCCGCCTTTGGCGGTTGCCACTCTTCCGTCCAGAGAGAACGAGCCCGGACCGCACTGCTTCCAACCGGCACCCAACAATTCCACAAAGCCGGTATCATCGTCTTGGGCCTGCGGGATCAGGTGCAGGTGTTCCGAAGGAATTTCATCTAGGTGGCGGACCTGAATGTTCCGATAGAACACTTCCGCTGCTTCAGACTGCAATTGGATCTTTCCTGAGCGCAAGGGCGTGACGACATTGCCTTTCACCCATCTCGGGTTGCTCAAGACCATGTTCACTTTGCCGTTCAGCAAATGCAGGCACTGGTCGGCCCAGTAAATCACTTCGACCGTGTTCCATTCGCCGCGCGGTTTCTCGTCATCAAACGAAGGGGTGATGCCATTATGAGGCGCCGCAGTGATGCGTTGCGCGCCCTTCTTGTAAACGATGTTCTGTTCTCCTTTGCCTTCCTTTTTATATGGAATTCGCGGCTCCATTTCCGGCGTGATGTGTTCGCCTTCCACGTCGATGATCGCGCCGGCCACGCTCCACCATTGGCCGATGCCCTTTTCCATGACATTGTTCTCGACCGAAAGCATCCACGCACCGCTACCGGCGCCATGCGGGCCCTGGCAGCAATAAAGAATGCCACTGTCTCGCGCAACATTCGCGCGTGCCGGCCAGCGCTTTTCGCCCCATTTGAAATCAACGCGGATGTGAAAATTCGTAAATGCCTCGTGTGTGGTGATCGCCCCGTAAACTTCGCCTGAGATGCGGATCGCCGGCGCGCCGTCCGTCTGCACGACAGTGAATACGCCTTTCGGATCATTGTTCAGCCCGTAAGGCTTCGCGAGATATGTATCCCAGCCGGTGAAGTCTTTGCCGCTGAACAGGTCGTGCCAGGCGAATGCTGGCAGAACCGAGACTAAAAGAATGACAGCGGATTTCATGTCATTACTTTTTCGAGCGCGGACGTTTGCGGTCAGGCAAAGGTTCCCCAGTTTCGCGGTCGAACTCATCGGGCGTCC
The DNA here is from genome assembly GCA_035275085.1 of Verrucomicrobiia bacterium. Classification (GTDB taxonomy): domain Bacteria; phylum Verrucomicrobiota; class Verrucomicrobiia; order Limisphaerales; family DATENK01; genus DATENK01. The sequence goes on from DATENK010000697.1 coordinate 2,448, forward strand.
GAGCCACCGGCACCGAATCATGCGTTTCTTTTTGCCATGATTCAACCTGCTTGCGGAATTTTGCGAGCGTGGTCGAGTACCCCGGGTCAGCGGCAAGATTGTTAAGTTCCTGCGGATCGCTGTTGAGATCGTACAATTCTTCGGCGGGACGAGGCTTTTCGAAGCTGTTCTTCTGGGCCGCGGTTAGGTTGCCAGCATCCCGCAAGCGCCGCATCGTCTGGAATGTGGGACTGCGGACGGCATCGGCGGGAGGCGTCCCGGCGAGATCGGGGAAGTAATTGCGAATATATTTCAGGTTTTCGGACCGTACGGCGCGTTCACAGGCATCGAAATCGTGCCAATGATGCTCAGCGTAAATGTAATCGCGAATCGGTGTCTGCGGATTTTCAAACAGCGGCGAAAAGTCTCTACCCTGAAAGCTTCTGTTTTCTCCGAGGCCGGCCAGTTTGATGAACGTTGGCGCGATATCAATTGTGCTGACGAGCCGTTCGCAAACACTCCCTGGCTTCACCTTTGCCGGCCAGCGGACGATCCAGGGCGAATGGATGCCGCTGTCGTACAACCGCGTTTTGCACCTTGGAAAGGGACGCCCATTGTCACCGATAAAAAGGATGAACGTGTTACTGGTTTGGTTTTGGCGTTCCAGTTCCGTCAGGACATCCCCGACGAACCGATCCAATCGGGCGATCTCATCATAATACATTGCGAGATCTTTGCGCGTTTCGGTTACATCGGGCAGGAAGGGCGGCACGGTGACATCATTCGGACGATGCGGGTTGGGAATAATCTTTTCTTCGTAATCCCGATGGGGATCAAGAGCCGCGAGCCAAAGGAAGAATGGCTTGTCCTTGGGACGATTATGCAGCGTGGGGACCCACTGCTGGCAGCCGCTTTTGTCATCGGCGATCATCCGCTTGCCGATGACTGGCAATTGAAAGCCTGCTTCGCCGGCTTCGATGACCTGATCAAAGTGCTTCTTCACTTCCGGTCCCAGATGCCATTTCCCGGCCGCGGCCGTGTAATAGCCGGCCTGCTTCAGGAGTTGCACGAAGGTCGTGTGATGCCCAGGCAAGGGCCAATGCAATTGTTCGGCGCCGGTATTGTGCGGATATTTTCCGGTGATCAGGCTCGCGCGACTCGGGCTGCATGAACTCGTGGTGACGAACCCGCGCGTGAAGCGCATTCCCCCGCGCGCGAGCCGTTCCAGGTTTGGCGTTTGCACGCCCTTGTTGCCATACGGGCTGCAATCTTCAGCGGACAGATCATCGCCGATAATCAGAATCAGGTTCGGGCGCGTATCGGCAGCAGCGCAACCGTATGTCAGGAGTAAGCATAGGATGGCGCGCCAGAACTTCCGCATACGCATGCAATAGCGAAAACCGCAGAACGAGGCAACGGTTAAGCTTGCGTGACGGGCGGAGATTTTTAACTGTGAAGCTGGATGCCGAAACGAGCTTTGATCACGGGGATTACCGGGCAGGATGGGTCATATCTTGCCGAGTTGCTGTTGGCCAAGGGGTATGAGGTACACGGGATTATCCGGCGGGCCAGCACGTTCAACACAGGCCGGCTGGACCACATTTATTCCGATCCGCACAACAAACCTACGCTTAAACTTCATTACGGCGACCTGAGTGACGCGAGCGCGTTATCGCGGCTCATTTCGAAAGTTCAGCCGGATGAGGTTTATAACCTCGCTGCGCAAAGCCACGTGCGTGTGAGCTTCGATAGCCCGGAATACACGACGGACATCACGGCTACCGGCGCGGTGCGCTTGCTGGATGCGATCCGTGAGAGCGGAATCAAGCCACGTTTTTACCAGGCGTCCTCGAGCGAAATGTACGGCAAGGTGCAAGAGGTCCCGCAAACCGAGAAAACGCCATTTTATCCGCGCAGCCCCTACGGTTGCGCCAAGGTGTTCGCTTACTGGATAACTGTAAATTATCGAGAGTCTTACGGCATGCACGCCAGCAACGGGATCTTGTTCAATCACGAGTCACCGCGACGCGGCGAAACCTTCGTCACGCGCAAAATCACCCGTGCCGTGGCCCACATTCAGGCCGGGCTGCAGGAGAAATTGTACCTGGGCAATCTCGATGCAAAGCGCGACTGGGGCTACGCCAAGGAATTTGTCGAGGCGATGTGGCTGATGCTGCAGCAGGACCAGCCTGATGATTACGTGATCGCAACCGGCGAAACTCATAGTGTGCGCGAATTTCTGGACGTTGCTTTCGGTCACGTAGGGCTTCAATGGAAAAAATACGTGGAGATAGACCAACGCTATCATCGCCCCGCGGAAGTGGATTTGTTGTTGGGCGATTATGGCAAGGCGCGCAAGAAACTCGGTTGGGAACCGAAAACGCGCTTCGAGGATTTGGCGAAACTGATGGTGGACGCGGACATCCAGCTCTTGAAAGACCATCGCGCGGGCAAGACCCGGCTGGTGAGTTGATCGGCCCCGTCACTGAGTTCCCGGAATAACTGTTACACTGTTACATTATCGTTAAAGGCGAAGGAATTGGCGTTTTTATCTGTTACATGAACTGTTACAGGTCACAGTTCGATCTGTGACAACGGAGCCGGTAACGGCCCATGCCTTTGGTTGAGACCTATCCGTTGGGTTTAACTTGCGCCTACTTGGTGTAACTCCAATTGGCGACCTTGCCCTCCTTGTCAAACGTAATCACCCGCATCTTGGGCCGGTAACCAAAATTGAATGGAATGAACATTTCGCCCATATTCAGATTGTAAATCCAAGTCTCGCCCTGACTCGATACTTGTTGGTTATCAGTCTTGCCGTACATGGCTATGATCTGATCTTTGGTCATACCTACTTCGGGATTTTTCTCAGGCTGTTTTTCTGCCGCTCGAGGTTTGGAATCGCCGTCAGTCGTCGCGCAACCCGTGAGTACAAGGCCAAGAGTTAGAACTAGAAGTGATGTGATTTTCATTTGTGCTATGGCGGTTTCGGTTGTTTGGTTCGCTCTTGCGGCCCCTCGTCGGAACCGCAAATCGGCAAATGGCTTATTTCCCATAAGCCTGGTGGCCGAGTTGGTGGATACCAGATTGATCAACCCAGGCACAATCTTCTTTTTGGGCGACCCACGGCCCCAAGATTACAGACACTTCCAACCACCGGGTCCACATCTTAAACTTTCGATTTTTGCGACAAGGGCTGATCGTTTCAGGCACGGGATAACTCGTGAGTCAGTGTCATGCCGAGCAATAAGAAGGGTCCGCCTCTGAATTTTCGACAAGCGGACCGCTTCCAGGCAGAACATTTCTAGCGCAATGCTTCCTGACACATTAACTGAAACGCTTCAGAAAATCGTCGTAGGCCAATCGTATGCCCGTGGGCAAATCGATTTGCGGCTTCCAGCCCAGGGCGAAGAGACGCGAGCTGTCCATTAATTTGCGGGGTGTGCCATCGGGTTTGGAGGTGTCCCATTCGATCGCGCCTTTGAATCCTACAATATCCTTGATCAATTCCGCCAGGTCTCTGATCGGGATGTCACTGCCGTAACCGACATTGATAAATTGTTCCTCGCTGTAGTGCTGTAAAAGGAAAATGCAGGCGCGCGCGAGGTCATCTGCATACAGGAATTCGCGCAGTGGTTTGCCGGTGCCCCAGCAGACCACGCGCGGCGCTTTGGCGACTTTGGCCTCATGAAACTTGCGGATCAGCGCCGGAAGGACATGGGAATTTTGCAGATCGTAATTGTCATTGGGTCCGTACATGTTGGTGGGCATCGCGCTGATAAAGTCGCAGCGGAACTGTCGGCGGTACGCCTGGCACATCTTAATTCCGGCAATCTTCGCGACGGCATACCATTCATTCGTCGGTTCGAGCGGGGCCGTGAGCAAATACTCTTCCTTCAACGGTTGCGGCGCCAGCTTCGGGTAAATGCATGAGCTGCCGAGAAAAAGCAGTTTCTTCACGCCCGCGGCGCGCGC
>DATENK010000698.1:0-4172 GCA_035275085.1 Verrucomicrobiia bacterium
AGGGCTCGCAAAGCCGAGCCACTGGCCCCGATGCCGCCGATCCTCAGACCTCACTCAACACTCGGCGCAGCTCTTTCATTCGTGCCGCACTCAATACTGTTAGCTTTTGGAGGGGGTCACGATGTACCCAGCTCTTCCCACGCAGAGGTCACTTTTTACTTGAACGAACAATGGTTTGATGATTAGATTTTGCTCGTAATGCTTTTGCACATTTTGTTTTGGCAGGAATGAATAAGCTTCAACCGGTGAGGGTGGCTTGAATCGCCCTTTTTCTCCTCGTTCTTCATCTTCGGGCGGCTCGTTTATCAAGGTAAACGGTAAAATCCGCGCCCGCGAAGTCCGCGTCATTGGTGTGGATGGCTCGCAGTTGGGCGTGCTTTCACTGCAGGACGCGCTGAACATGGCGCGCAACAACGGCGTTGATTTGGTCGAGATCGCGGCCACGGCCAATCCCCCAGTCTGCCGGCTGGTGGATTACGGCAAGTTTCGCTACGAGCAATCGAAGAAAGAAAAAGAATCAAAAAAGCGCCAGCACGCCACGAAGGTCAAAGAAATTCAGCTCAGTCCCGGCATTGACCCGCACGATTTCGGCGTGAAGGTGCACCACGCGATCGAGTTTTTGTGCGAAGACATGAAGGTGAAAGTCACCTTGAAGTTTCGCGGACGTGAAATGGCCCACAAAGAGTTTGGTTTTAAGAAGATTGAGAAATTTGTGAAGGAGACATCCCCGTGGGGACATCCGGATGCGCCGCCCAAGCTCGTGGGCAAAGGCATCGTCCTGATGATCAGTCCGCTGCCGCGCAACAAGCGCGCGAAGGACCCGCGTCCGCATCCGCCAGCCGAAGAGCCATCTGAGAAACCGGCACCGGGCCCAGGAAAAGGCTCCTCAAACGGCGCTGGCGAACCGTCTGCTCCGACTGCGGCGTTTTCGAACAACCCGTTCTCAAATCTGAACGCTGGCGGTTAAACAGGCGCCGATCGCCAGCGATCACCGCCTGCCCTAATCGACTCTCAGTTCAGGTCAAACAGGAGCACTTGCGATGACTTTGTTGCGTTCAAAGCGATGGCACCTGGATCATCAATCGCAGCCGCATCGCCGCGGCTCAGCGTCTTTCCGTTGAGAGTCACTTCGCCCTCGGCGACATGCACCCAGGCGTGCCGTTCGGATTTCAGATCGTGCGCGACGTTGTCGCCTACGTTGAGCTTTGCCAGCCACAAATCAGCGTCCTGATGGATCTCGATCGAGCCGTTGCGCCCGGTCTTGCTGGTGACCAAATGCAGCTTACCGGGTGCTGCGTTTGTGAGCGACTTTTCCGCGTACCGCGGTTTCACGCCCTTCTGATCCGGCTGAATCCAGATTTGCAATAGATGCACGGCCTCATCCTTCGCGGGATTGAATTCGCTGTGCTGAACGCCTGTGCCAGCGGCCATATACTGCACTTCCCCGGTGCGGATCACGCGCCCGTTGCCCATCGAATCCTTATGCTGCAGCGAGCCGCTCAGGATGTACGTGATAATTTCCATGTCGCGGTGAGGATGCGTCCCAAAACCCATGCCGGGCATCACCAGGTCGTCATTGATCACGCGCAGGCTGCGATAACCCATCCATTGCGGATCATAATAATTGGCGAAGCTGAAGGTATGATAAGTATCCAACCAGCCGTGTTCCGCGTGGCCTCGTTCATTTGCTTTTCGTATTTTCATCATGGCTAAACAATGCCACGAGATTGCGCCGAGTGGGAAAGACCATGTTTCTTGCCTCACTATAACTCAAAGGTATACTGCGCTCGGGCATGGAACTTCGGCATTTGCGGTATTTTGTCGCGGTCGCAGAAGCGGAAAACGTGTCGCGTGCGGCGTTGAAGCTGCACGTGTCGCAACCGGCGGTGAGCCGGCAGATCCACGATCTCGAGGACGAGCTTGGTTTCGCCCTTTTAGAACGAACGGCGAAATCCGTTCGCCTGACGGACGCGGGACGGGTGTTTCTTAACGAAGCGCGTGAAGTGCTGCAGCGTTCTGAAACAGCGGTCGCTAAAGCGCGCGCAATGGCTAACGATGGCCGCGGCGAGCTTCACGTCGGTTACGCGCCGTCGCCTACAGTGCGAATTCTTCCGGGGACTTTACGTGCCTTTCAAGGGCAACGGCCGAAGGTGCGCGTTCGCCTGCACGATCTATCCACGGAAGAGATGATAGCGGGGCTCTGCGATGGGAAGCTCGACATCTCGGTACTCGTGCGGCCCACGCGCAAGCTGTTACGCGGGCTGCGCTTCGAAGAACTTGCCCGCGACGCCATCTGCCTCGCAGTCGCGCCGAAACATCCGCTGGCGCGCCATCGCTCGGTCACACTCGCTCAGATCGCCCGCGAACCGCTGATCGTTTTCAACCGCAAAGATTACCCTGATTACCAGGAGCTGTTGGCGAACGTATTCGCCGGCACGAAATCCAAGCTACGGATCGGTGAGGAACACGATAGCGGCACGAGCCTTATTGCGGCGGTCGAAGCCGGCGCGGGCGTTTCCATCACCTCGGAATCGCTGGCTTGCACGGCAGGGCCGCGCTTGAAGGTCATTCCCATCGCTCCGCCGCCGACCCCATTGATTATCGGCGCGGCGTGGCGGGCGACGGGCCTTTCACCAGCAGCAGCGAAATTTCTGGAGTGCGCCAAGCAGGGCAGCGCAAAACTCCCAAGGCTTGGAAACCCTGCCACTTGACCCGCTTCGTTAGCACGCCTACGTTTTTCTCAGGTATGGGACTGGAAATTAAAATCGAGTACTGCAGCATGTGAAACTACGAACCGCAAGCCGTCGGTCTGGCGGAGGAATTGATGCGGTTTAAGCAGGATATCAGCTCGCTGACGCTCGTTCCGATGGGCGGCGGCGTCTTCGAAGTAACCGTAAACGGCAAAAAGATTTATTCCAAAAAGGAAACCGGCGAGTTTCCGGACCCCGCAGCGATCGTGAAAGCCGTTCGCGCCAAGATGAATGCGGCCGCGGGGAAAAACAGTTAATTTGCTAAACTTTCTCAGGCACCATATATGGCTGCCGCCTGCGTCTGAGCTTATAAAACCATACGTTCAACACCCCATACCTTCGTAGGCCTTTCCCTACCATGTTAATCTGGGTCGGATCAATGCTGGCTGTGGCATTGCGCCTTCTCTGCGATAGCCAGATGGCTCGGTCAGACCAGAAGTACATCCTCTTGGCGGAGGATAATGACGACGACGCGTTCCTATTTAAGCGCGCGCTGAGGAAAGCTGACCTGAAAAATCCCGTCTTTGTCGCGTTCAACGCCCAAACCGTCTTCGATTATTTGCTGGGTTACGGTGAGTTCGCCGATCGCTACGCCTACCCGTTTCCATCCATATTGATCCTCGATTTCCACCTGCCTGACCTGAACGCATCAGAGGTGCTTCGCTGGGTAAATGCTCGGCCCGAACTTCAATCCTTGCTCTGCGTCATTCTTACCGGCGATCTGCGTCCATCAATCCTGCCCGAATGCCAGGCAATAGGTATTGATGCGTTCCTCCAAAAGCCGTGCAACCGGGAAGACCTCGTCAAACTGGCGGACGCCTTTCCCCAACATTGGCGATCAGCGGCCGCCTCCGGATGAAAAAGCGAATTAGTGTTTGGTGCGTATCGGGAAGGTGGCAAGAGAATGGGGGTGTTAAGGTTTGTGGGATCGACGTTGGCGATTTACTGCCGTTAAGGTTCGGCTCTCCGGGGACGGTTCGCGTCACTGTTAAGGGTTCCGTGTAGCTTTGGCCCGGATTTTTGAACGCCTACAATAGGCTACTTTAGCCGTCGGTTGCCGACTGAGATTAAGATTAGGATTATGAGTAGGATTAGGAGTATTCGGCACGGAGCGAACGACGCGTTAAGGTTCGGGAGGGGCGGTTTTTTGAAAGCGTAACATCGTTAGGGTTGTGAAACTTTTGAGCGTTAATAGGCGTTAATAGACGTGAATAGGCGTTAGAAACCGTTAGAGCTGGCCACCTGGAACATTTTTTGGTCTGCACAAATTCATTTCGGTGCAACTTGGTATTTCACCACTGAGGCACGGAGAGCACGGAGAGAGTTGAAACTGAGAAATTTTTTTCTGCGCAAGTCGGTGCAAGCAGGTGCAAGTTGGTGCTACTGGTTGCGGGTTGGTGACGGGTATTAAGGTTGCGATTA
>DATENK010000699.1:0-3274 GCA_035275085.1 Verrucomicrobiia bacterium
GTCGAGCACGTCGGCCCGGTCCGACTGCGAAAGTTGCTTGAACATTTCGGGGCGCCAGAAGCGATCCTCAGCGCCTCCAAACGCTCCCTCCAGCAAGTCCACGGCATCGGCGACGAAGTGGCGGAGGCGATCTCGAATTGGGAAGGGACCGTCGATCTGGCCGCTGAACTCAAGCGCATGCAGGACTACGGCTGCCGAGTCATCACGCAATTGGACGAGGAATACCCTCCGTCACTCCGCCAGATTTACGATCCGCCCATCGTCCTCTACATCAAAGGCCAGCTCACCGCGAAAGACAAAAACGCGGTCGCGCTGGTCGGATCCCGCCAGATGACTCCTTACGGCTCCGAAAGCGCGCGCAAACTCGCTTACCAACTAGCTTACGTGGGCGTCACGGTGGTGAGCGGCGGCGCGCGCGGCATCGATACTGCCGCGCATCAGGGCGCGCTCGCGGGCAAGGGTCGCACGGTGGCCGTCCTCGGGAATGGCATCAACATAGTTTTCCCGCCGGAGAACGCCGCGCTGTTTGAGCGCATCGCCGCGGACGGCGCAGTCATTACGCAATTCCCATTCAATCGCCAGGCCGACAAACAATCCTTTCCCATCCGCAATCGCATCGTTGCAGGCATGACGCTCGGGACAGTCGTCGTCGAAGCGCATCTTACCAGTGGCGCGCTGATCACCGCAAATTTCGCCACGGAATACGGCCGCCAGGTCTTCGCCGTTCCCGGCCGCATCGATTCCCCCCGCAGCAAAGGTTGCCACGAACTGATCAAGCGCGGCGCCAAACTCTGCGAAGGGCCTGAGGACATACTCAGCGAGTTTGAGTACTTATTTCCCGGCACCAACCGGTCCGAAGCCGACCTCCCGGCCCTCACGCTCAGCGATACCGAGCAACGCATCTACGACGTCCTCCAACCTGACGATGAACGCAGCATCGATGAGGTGATCCGCCATAGCCAACTGGCTGCGTCTACCGTTTCCGTTGCCCTGCTTAGCCTCGAAATGAAGCGCCTGATCAAACAACTCCCCGGCAAGTGCTTCATTCGACTTCGCTAACCTTTCTTCCTGCTCATTCGGGTTATTTCCCGCCCTTCTACCGCCATCACCCCAATGTCCGGCCGTGACCATGAGTTACGTTTGAAGCGTTATGCTAGTTACAATCGCAGTCATTCTCCTGGTGCTCTGGTTGTTGGGGCTGGTTTCGTCCTACACCCTGTCAGGGTTCATTCATGTGCTGCTCGTGGTGGCGCTGGTGCTTTTTATCGCCAGCTTCGTCAGCGGGCGGCGGGTTTGATCAACGGGGCAGGGCAACGGACGCCTTAGAGAGAGGTGGGACAGACCTCAGGAAACTGAGGTCGGAGGCTTCGGGCGCATCCACGATCGAAGCCTCCATTTTTATTTCAATTTGAAATGGTGCGGCGACTGACGCACCCTGTGCGCATGTACCGCCTGTTGCCGGTCCTGATCCTCCTTTGCGGTTGCGATCAACCGCCTCCCAATTCGAGTTTAAAATCCACAAACCAATCCTCCGCGCCTCTCGGCGCCGCTCCCTATCTCGATCATGCTCAACCAAAATTGCGCATTATGAAACTATGGCTCGGCCCCAAGGAAATTAACGCCGAACTCGCCATTACTGAAACGGAGGTGGCGACCGGAATGATGTATCGCGACAAAATGGAGGAAAATGAAGGGATGCTTTTCATTTTTGGACGTCCGCATCGCGCATCCTTTTATATGAGGAACACCTATGTTCCGCTTTCGTGCGCCTATATTGACAATGAAGGCGCCATCCTCGAAATCCACGATCTAAAACCCCTCGACGAAACGCCGGTTTACGCAAAGACCGAACAGGTTCAATACGTTCTCGAAGTCAAACAAGGCTGGTTTGAGCGTAACGGCATCCGCGTGGGCACCGTGATTCGCACCGAACATGGCTCACTGCCGGAGACCTTCTTCCGCCGCACGAACGAAAAGCTGTGAGTCGATGAACCGTTCGGAAAGTCTTTTCGCAGAAGCGTTGCGATATATTCCTGGAGGCGTCAATTCGCCAGTGCGCGCTTTCCGTGCTGTCGGAGGACAGCCATTCTTCGTCGATCGCGCGAAAGGTTCACGTGTCTGGGACGTCGATGGCCGCGAATACATCGATTACGTGTGCACGTGGGGTCCGGCCATCCTCGGCCATTCACATCCGGCGACCATTAAAGCGGTCCAAAATGCCGCGGAGCACGGGACCAGTTTCGGCATTCCTAATCCCTTCGAAGTCACGCTCGCGCGCATGGTTTGCGAGGCTGTGCCCAGCCTGCAGAAGGTCCGCATGTGCAATTCGGGCACGGAAGCGACCATGTCCGCCATTCGCCTCGCGCGTGGTTTCACCAAACGCGATAAGATCATCAAGTTCGACGGCTGTTATCATGGTCATGCCGATTCGCTACTCGTGAAAGCCGGTTCGGGCGCGCTCACCTTCGGCCATCCGGACAGCGCGGGCGTTCCCGCTTCATTCACGCAGCACACAATCGTGGTTCCATTTAACGACATTGATGCCGTCAAAGCGGCCTTCGCGGCGAACCAAAATCAAATTGCAGGGATCATTCTCGAACCTGTTCCCGGCAATGCCGGCCTCTATCTGCCTAAGCCCGGGTATCTTGAATTCCTGCGACAGATCACTTCTGCAAACGGCGCGCTGCTGATCTTCGATGAAGTTATGACAGGCTTTCGGCTCGCATACGGCGGTGCCCAGGCCCTCTTTGGGATTACACCAGACCTGTCTTGTTTCGGCAAAGTCATCGGCGGCGGTCTACCCGTTGGCGCATTTGGAGGTCGCGCCGACATCATGGACCACCTCGCGCCACTCGGCCCGGTTTATCAGGCGGGCACCCTCAGCGGGAACCCCATCGCCATGGCGGCTGGTATCGCGGCTCTTGAAGAATTGCGCCAACAAAATGCGTACAGCACCCTTGAAGAACGAGGCGGACAGCTTGAAGCCGGAATGCGGGACGCCGCGCGTTCCGCGAAGGCCGACGTGCAATTCGTTCGCATTGGTTCAATGTTCTGTGGGTACTTCACGTCGGCACCTGTTCATAATCTCGGGGATGCCATGAAAAGCGATCGGACCAAGTTCGCCAAATTCTTTCACGCAATGCTTGCCGAAGGCATTTATCTGGCCCCTTCCCAGTTTGAAGCGGGCTTCATCTCCACCGCGCACTCCGAATCCGATATCACACGCACCATTTCTGCCGTCGGGACCGCCCTTCGGGCGTTGTAACGCGGGAGA
>DATENK010000700.1:0-3214 GCA_035275085.1 Verrucomicrobiia bacterium
TTCGCCGCTCCCCCCGGAATGAAGAAGCTGGCGAACATGATCACGCCGCCCAGGAAGTAGCAGTGATAGCTCGCCATGTTCACGCGCGGGAAAGCCATGTCCACCGCGCCGATCTGCAGCGGCACCACGAAGTTGCCGAACGCCGCGAACGCGAGCGGAACAATCGCCAAAAAGACCATGATCGTGCCGTGCATGGCACCGAACACGTTGTAGAGGTCCGGTTGCATCACGCCGCCCTGGGCCTGTTCCGGCCCGAGCAGCTTAAGCAGCAGTTGGCCGACAATCGGGATGGGCTGGCCGGGATAAGCCATTTGCCAGCGCATCATCATCATCAGCATGAATCCAAACAGCAGGAACATCAGGCCGGTGACGCCGTATTGGATGCCGATCATTTTGTGATCGGTTGAAAAAATGTATTTGCTCAGAAAGCCCGGTTCGTGGTGCGTGTGCACCTCGTGAGCCCCGTGAACGTGTGTATGCGTTGTTTGCATGTTTACTCGCTTGCCGTCGGCGCCCGGATTAGCTGCCGCACTTCCGGGATGTCAACGGACTTTGTCTAAGACCATCAATCCTAATAACAGCGGCAGATATGTAATTGAAACGAAAAATAATTGGCGCGCGCGGTCGACGGTCAGCGTCCGTGCGAACAGGACGGCCACTCCCAGGAAGGCTATGCCCAACAGCAGCGCGCCCGCAAAATAAATCACGCCTGCCAAGCCAAAGAATGCCGGCATCAAACTCGCCAGGACCAAGCCGAGCGTATGGCTCACGGCCTGCCGCCCGGTGCGGAAACCATCGGTGTCGATCACGGGCAGCATCACGAACCCGGCCTTGGCGTACTCGTCCCGATACAGCCAGGCGATGGCGAGGAAATGGGGAATCTGCCAGAAAAACAGGATTGCAAACAAACCCCAACCGGCGCCGCCGAGTTCGCCCCGCGCGGCCGTCCAACCCATTAACGGGGGTAATGCGCCGGGCACGGCGCCGACGGCTGTGTTCAGCCAGGTCACGCGCTTCAAGGGGGTGTATATGAAAAGGTAGCTGATCAAGGTGACCGCCCCGAGGAGGCTCGTGAGCAAATTCACTGTCGAGGCCAGCAGGACAAGGCCCGCGATCGAACATACTCCGCCGAAAATCAATGCCATCTCCGGTTGCAAGCGGCCGGAGGGCAGCGGCCGGTCCTCGGTGCGCCGCATCCTGGCGTCGTATTGACGCTCGAGTAGTTGATTCAAGGCCGCGGCCCCGCATGCGAGCAGACCGGTTCCGGCCACTGTGCAGAGCATGAGCGCGAAATTGATCGCCCCCACTGACCCGACGTAAAAGCCGACCAACGTGGTCAGCAGCACCAGGAAGGTCAGGCGCGCCTTGATCAGTTCACTGAAAACGGCAACGCGCGACTTTTCAGTCGCGGCCGGCGCCGTCAATTCTTGCACAGTCGCTTTCATGCCGTTACTCCGGCGGGCTGCGGCTCGACCACCACCCGCTCCGAGAAGCCGCGAGCATTAGGAACACAACGCGGGCTCGTCAAGACCAACATTGCGCCAGTTGCCAGGCTCAGCGCGCCGACCGCCACATGCGTTGTCGCAATATCCGCAGATTTGTTCGTCCAAATCGTGGCTGCGCCCAGGCCGATCTGAATGGCGATCAGCGTCAGCCACCCGAGAGCAAGCTTGCCCGGCAACGATTGCGCGCTGAATCGGCGCAACGTTTTCACGGCGGCGAACAGCACCGAAATCAAAATCAATCCCGCCAAAATTCGATGTGTCATCTGCAACGCCACGCCGGAAGCCGTAATCGCATGCGCGGCTGTACTTTCCAGCCGGATTTGGTTGTAGCGCGCAATCGCTGCATCATCCATGGACGGCCAAACCTTCCCGTACGCCAGCGGAAAATCCGGAATCGCAAGGCCGGCATGCTCGTGCCGCATCGTCGCCCCGATCACCAATTGCGCAAAAATCAGTGTTGTCGCGATGTAAACAGTTCGGAACCGGGCTCCTACGCCGTTTGCAGAAGCGCTGCGCCACCACTTTGAAGTGAACAATGCAATCCCGCAGACCAGCGCAAAAAATAATTGCGCCAGTGCCGCATGAAAAATTCCCAACTCGTCTTTTAGTTGCGTAACCCGCAATCCGCCAAGGACGCCTTGTGCCACCACACCCAAAAACGCGACGACGCCCAGCCAGCGCAACCATCTCCGCTCCTCCACGACCCATAACCACACTGCCAGAACTGTTGTCAGCAATCCCACCGCTGACGCAACCAACCGATGCGAATGCTCATAGAAAACTCCGCCGACCCATTTTGAAAATGGGAACGTGAAAGGATTATACCCATACGTTGTCGGCCAATCCGGCACCGCCATTCCCACGCCCTTGCTGGTCACCAATCCACCCACGCAGATCAGGAACAACGTGGCCACTGCGGTAACCACCGCAAATCGATGTAGCCACGCGCTATAGGATTGTCGTTCCACGCCTTTAGAAAACGCTTAACCACGGATGAACACAGAAGAACACGGACTTAAATCTTTCTTTATCCGTGTTGATCGGTGTTCATCCGTGGTTGAATTCGGCAAGCTTACTGAGCTGGAACCTCCAACTCAAAATTCAAGTCCTTCTTGTCACCTTTCACTTCGATCTCCTGCGTCTTCGCGCCCGCTTTCTGGTGGATCGCTTCGATTGTATATTTGCCGTTCGGCAGGTTTGGAATTTTGAAATTTCCATCCTTGTCAGTGACAGCGAAATAGGGGTGCTCCTGTACGCCGGCGTAGGAAAACATCCACGGATGCACATCGCACTTGATGCGGACCAACACTTCCGGCTTGTCGAACAAGATTTCGTTGACCTGTCCCTTGACCGGCTGCGCGAAATTAATTTCCTTATTAACCTTCGGCGTGGGGTGAATGTTGTGCAGCACCGCGTCGGAATTCTTCACTTTGAATTTTTGCCCCGCTACGACGCCGAACACATAAGGCTCATACATGCAATTCACCTGATCGAGCGTGGCGGGCTCGCCGGTGGGCGGCGTCTTCTGCGCCCCGGATTTGACATAGACGAAGACATTCCCAAGGCCGCCGTCCTGCCCGACTACGTAATGGCGCGTTGTAAGCTGTTTACCGCCGTTCATCTTGCCGCAGGTTGCATCCAATTGGATGGGCACTTCGGGTTTTGGCGTGCCTTTCAGTTTGACCTTGCCCGAGAGTTCAGCCGCCGGC
>DATENK010000701.1:0-10411 GCA_035275085.1 Verrucomicrobiia bacterium
CCCCCGTGTAATTGGAAAGATTGAGCTTTACGTGCAAATCCTCACTCGGGGTAGGATTCAGCAGGATCGGAACCGGGACAACCTTGAGGACTTCGCCAGGAGGAAAGCTCACCGTGGCGTTAGTGGCGACGTAATCCCGGCCATTCAAGGCGGTGTCGTCGGCGGTATTGAAAGTCACGCCGACGGTGCCGGTAGTGCCGCCACGACGTCGAATGGAGATTAACGCGTTGGTGTTCAATTCGCTGACGACGTATTGCTGCGTCAGAAACTCGATCGAGCCGGCCCCGGCGACCGAGCCGCCATAGATGCGGGCAAGGCGGTTGCGCGGCTGGTTATCATACGTCGTGAACGCTCCACCGAGCACGATCCTGCGGTCTGGTTGAATTGCCAAGGCGGCGACGAATGCATTGGCCCCGGTGCCAAAGTTGATGGTGGTGTCGGTCGTCCCGTCCGGATTGAGGCGCGTGATATGGTTGCGGGTGACGCCGTTGAACGTGGTGAAGTCGCCCGCCACTACGATTTTGCCGTCAGCATGCAACGCGAGCGCTTGAACCGGAAAATTGCCGCCGGAGACACCATTCATGAACGAAGTGTCAACGGCACCATCACGCTCCAATCGAGCCAGAAAATTCCTTGGAACGCCATTGATCGTGGTGAAACTGCCACCAATGACAATCTTTCCGTCGGGTTGGATAAGAACCGCGCGCACGGCGGCGAAATCGGTGCCTGAGCCGGGGTCAAAGGATGTATCCACGCTGCCGTTCCGGTTCAATCGAGCGATGCCGTGGCGCGGGATGCCGTTGACTTCAATGAAGTCACCGCCAATCAGGATCTTGCCGTCAGGCAGGATTGCAAAGGCAAAGACGTTGCCGCGCGGCCCTGAGCCGGCGTTGAAGGTCGAGTCCACACGACCATCGGGAAGCAGGCGCACGATGCCAGGCAATCGTTGTCCGGCGAAATCGCTGAACGCTCCTCCGACAAGGATTTTCCGATCCGGTTGAACCGCGATGGCGTAAACGGGACCGTCGGCGCCGGCGCCGGGGTCGAAGAATGTGTCCAGAGTGCCTTCAATGTTCACGCGCGCGATGCCGTGTCGGTTGGTGCCCGTTACCTGCGAAAAGAACCCACCGAGAAGCACTTTACCGTCTGCCTGGATTGCCAGCGCACGCACAGGCGCATCGGGACCAGCACCGACGCTAAAGCTTGTGTCGAGCGTGCCGTTGGGATTCAAGCGCGCGAGGCCCTGGCGGACGATGTTATTCACGTTTGTGAAATCGCCGGCTATCATCAAGCGGCCATCCGGCACGCCGTTGGTGACGTACAAGGCGATTGAGTAAATGGGACCGTTCGCCTGTGCGCCACTATCAAAAGTTGTATCCAGCTCCCCTGGCGGGTTGTTGAATGATTCGTTGTCCACCAGCACCAGATCGACCGCGGAAGGAACACCTAGGAGCGCATTGACGGGATTGGTGAGTTGAACTCGCACGACTTTATTGCCGTCACTCTGCGAATCGTCGGCCAGCGGTACCGTGAAGGTGGTGCTGGATTGTCCGGACACGAAGGTGAGGGTGCCCGACACGGGGGTGAAATCCAGTCCAGGGATAGCAGAATCGCCAACAGCGGAGTAATTGACAGAAACCGTCCCGGCGCTTCCCTCGGTCCGGACTACGGTAAGGGTGACCGAGCCTCCATTTTCGTCAGCCTGATAAAACGGTTGGTTAAACGCGAGAACCCCATACGCATCCCCATCCCCGATCGTTGCCAGGGCATTAGTACGAATGCCCAGGAGCCGCGAATCAGCAGCTTGATTAACGATAGGATTGTATAATTCGACGCGGAAATTTTCCGCGCCTTCCACCAACCCGTCTTGAGCAAGAGGAATCGAGATGGTCTTAAATGCCGTGTCGCCGTCGTTCCACGTAAGCACGCCGTTGGTAGCGACGTAATCGGCTGGACTGGTGGCGGTGCCGTTGAGCGTGCGAAACTGGACCGAGACCGTGCCGACGCTTCCGCCGCTGCGGGTCACTCGTACCGCTGCAAAGCGTTCCGTTTCATTATTGGTGAATGTGCTGGAGGCGAAGTTGATGCGACCGGGCGCGAAGTCGTCATCAACAATCGTGAGGGTAGCGGTGGCGACGGAAGTCTTCAGGCCGCCAGGAAGCGCTGCGCCACCGCTCGCATTGGTGAGCACCAATTCGATGTTCTCATCGAATTCGACAATGTCGTCGTTGCAGATACGCACCAGGAAGGAACTGCTGGTCTGACCTGAGAGAAATTGGAGACGCCCGCGCGTGGTCTGGTAATCGACGCCTGTCTGGCAAAAGGCGCCGCCGACCGCACCCGGTGCGTTGGTCGAGAGGCGGGTAAAGTATTCAACGGAAGCCGAACCCACGGAGCCATTGGTACGGATGACCGTAATGATGGCATTGGTGGAGAATTCATTCGTAATGTAATTGGAGATTAGGAAATTAAATGTGCCACGGGGAAAATCATTATCGATTACGTCCAGAACGGCCTTGGAGCCACCCAGGGCGCCGCCGAGCGGAATGATTTCGCCGGACAAATTCAACGAGCCATCGGCGCGACGAAAAGCCAGATCGATCAGTTCGTCTCCCTCTTCCACCTGATCATCGAGGATAGGGACTTTAAAGTAGACCGGGTTAACGTCACCAATACTATACGGACGGGGATGATCATCGCGCGGTCTACCTTCACGCCAGGCGCTGTTGTTCGTCGCATTGAGGTAATCGATACCGGGTGTGGCGATTTTCTCTCCAGTAACAGCCACGGCAAGCAAAGTTCCAAGACGGCCGTCGGTACGGTTCAACTGAACCATACTGTTACTGGAAGTTTCGTTCACAAAGTACTGAGGGGCATCGAAATCCACGTTGCCGGGTCCCGGAGTGACTCCGCCCAGAAGCCGCGCGATATTCCAGCGGTTCCGCTTATCGGCGCGAGTGAAGACGGTGTAATTATTCCTGAGGGCGTGACGCGCCGACGGATTGCCACCGACGTTGAGGAAGGAACCGCCGACCATTACGTTGCCATCAGATTGAAGAGCGATCGAGGTGATATAGTTGGGCGGTAGATAGCTCACCGGTTGAGTAAAGCCAGCGAATTGATTGTAAGCGGTATCCAGAAAACTTGTGTCAAGGGTGCCGTCCAGGCGCAAGCGCGCAAGCGCCATGCGCCGCGTGGTGTTGTAAGAAGTGAATATACCACCGATC
Organism: Verrucomicrobiia bacterium; assembly: GCA_035275085.1. Classification (GTDB taxonomy): domain Bacteria; phylum Verrucomicrobiota; class Verrucomicrobiia; order Limisphaerales; family DATENK01; genus DATENK01. Next base: position 3,228 of record DATENK010000701.1, read on the forward strand.
AGGACCTTTCCATCCGGCTGCATTGCCATAGTGTATACGGAGTCATTAGCGCCCAAACCCGGATTGAAACTCTCATCCAGGATGCCGTTCGCATGAAGGCGTGCAACGCCAAACCGCGGCACATCGTTCATGGTGGTGAATCCGCCCGCGACTAAAATCCGTCCGTCCGGTTGTACTAGTAATGAATATACGGGCATGTTCGCTCCCGACCCGGCGTTAAAGGTGCCATCCAAAGAACCATTTGAGTTCAACTGGGCGATGTAACCATAGGCCGCGCCATTAACTGAAAAGAACTCGCCACCAATGAGAATTCTTTCGACGCCTGGAGCACTTGGCACCACGGCCACTGACCAAACGGTGTTATTAGGACCCGGATCGGCGTTGAAGCTCAAGTCCAGGGCGCCATTGGGTTGTAGCCGCGCGATGTTATGTCGTGGCACGTTATCGAACGTCGAAAAGTTGCCAACTACGATGACTTTCCCGTCAGACTGCAAAGCCATTCCCAGGATAGGCCCGTCGGCGCCATTGCCCGGAATGAACGAGGTGTCTAACTGGCCATTGGGCAACAGACGCGCAACCCGTTTTTGTGACCTGCCATCAAGGGCCTCGAAGTCGCCACCGATCAGGATCTTACCAAAATGGACACTGTTGGTGGGATACAACGTGATGGCGTTTACAAAACGATCGGGTCCGTTCCCAGACTGAAAAGTAGTGTCAATATCACCGTTAACCTCCATGCGCGCGATATGATTGCGCGGCACGCCGTTCACCGCTGTGAAATCTCCACCCAAAAGAGTCTTGCCGTCCGGCTGCACCGCCACCGCGTAAACCGTCTCGTTGGCGCCCGGTGTTCTGGCGAACTCTTCATTCGGCGCAACTCTGGAGACATTGTCTGGATTCCATTCACGGTCGAGGGCGCCAGCAGGTTGGTCGTGATACAGGATCGTGACTGTGCACTGGTCGGCAAATGAGTGAGGAGCGAACCGTTCGCCTCTAATCCCAAGCAGCAAACAGATTATGTCTTCATTGAATTCGACAGTTGCGTCATTATTGACCAACAGTGTGACAGTCTTTCGACACTCGTCCGTGGCCCAGACAAGCTCGACTTGCCGGCCCTCGTAATCGCTGTAATTGGTGATCGTATTGAGCGCGGGGTCGGTGAAAATGGGATTTCCGTAGACGGCTTGGCCGCGGAATGGATCAGTAGGGTTATTGGGATCCTCGTAACACTCCGCCGTATCAGAACCCGCTTGGAAGAACGGACTGGCCAATTGGACGCCCGCAATGCGCGGATCTTGCGTTTTAAAAATGCAGCGCCCGCCCCAGGGGTTACCGTCCGCGTCCAAGGGTGGCGACTTAATGATGTCGACGTTGATGCGTTTAAAGCCTCCGGAGGCCTGCATCGCGTCGCCAGCGTCATACTCGTCGACACGATAATTGAGTCGCTCGAACGAAAACGCAGGAATATTGGTGGAGAAAAGCCCGCCAAAGCCGAAGAATCTCAACAGGGGGTCGCCTTGGGTGACATTAATAATCACAACCTGAGACGAAGCGCCGGGGCCCAGCGTGGGACGTATTGCGCCGGGATTCTCGAGCTCTTCTTCGGGCGCGGGACGCGGATTACTTAGTACCAAACGCACATACTTATGGAACTCGCCGGAAGTAAAGGCACTGAAGACGGCGGACGAACGAACGCGGACCAGAATCTGGGTGCTCGTTTGAAAATCGTCGAATGTCAGAGTCATGTTGGTCGGCATGTAGTCACCTGAACCGAAACCTCCTTGAAAAGGAATAGCGGTACCCCCTTCGGCGGTAGTAAAGTCAACCATGACCCGGCCTCGAGCCGGCAGGGCCCGTGTGACAGTAACAAGCACTCCATCAGGACGCCGCTCCGGCGAGAACGACGAGCGGAGACCGCAGTAATGGTCGGTTTGCTCCCAGTCCGTACAGTAATAGCCCGGACCCCAGAACAAAGACATCCAACTCAGCGGGAAATCGGTGCCGTTCGTGTCGTAATAACTGCTGAAATTGAACTCACCGGCCAAATTAGCGATGTCGGGCGGCAAAACGGATTCATCATCCGCAATCACCAACACCGCGTTGGTGAGCGAGCCTAGGGACGCGCCGCCAGTGACATTGAAAAGGCTCAAATTGACGGTGCGATTGGAGTTGAGGAAACCATCATCAAGAATCGTAATACTGAAGTTTGTACTTCTCTGCCCGGCAGCAAAGGTGAGCGTGCCGGCGGTCCCAACATAATTCGCTCCGTCCACTGCTGTCCCGTCGCTCGTGGCAAAATCCACTGTCCCGGCCATGCCGGTAACATTGGTGACGCCGATCACCGCGACTGGCTGGCCTTCCTGCACCGAATAGGATTTGAGGGCGAATTCGACCTGACCGCATTGCGTGGCACTGGCAATATCGAACTTGCCCCACCATGTCCCCCAGCGACTTATCGAATTGGTGCCGAAACCAGAGGGAGTCTCGGCATATTCCTGGAGGGTCCACAGATCGAGATCGTTGGCTGGATCGACTGCCGCGGCGCTGTAATCGCCCCAGCGGTTTTGAAATCCGGAAAAGGTTTTGAAATAGGGGCCTTCGCCAGGTTTTAGCAGGGCAGGATCCCGCATCGCGTTGGTGGGATCGTTTGCGAACCGGAAGGCATAATTCGCGCTGGCAAATTGGTTCGAAGAGAAGCTCGAAAACCCGATCAGCACGTCGTTGCAGCGGTTGACTGCGATGCTTGGGAACGCATAGAAATCCACTGCATTGGTGTCTTCGATTCTGCCGAATTGGTATGTGATCGCATTCGTAATGTTAGTAACGTTGACTGGTGGTGGCGCGATTTGCCACCATTGTACGGCGCTGTGATTGGGGTTTCCCGGGGGCAGGAAGACTGTATGAGTTGACCACAACGAGCCGTTGCGGTAAACCACGTCCTGAAGGCGCGCATCACCGTTGTCAATTAGGGCAAAGGAACCTGACTGTGGAGCAAAGCCTTCCCGAAACCCGAAATCCGAAGCCCCCCAATTCACGAGATTGGTCGTAATAGAAGTGCCCAAACGCAAGATTTCACGGCCGACATCGCCTGAGAGAGTGCTTATTCGGAGGCGCGAATGAACGGAATTGCCATAATTCAGCACATCCATAAAATACATCTCCGGCAAATCCCGGTCGTGAGTCACCGCGGGGACGAGGTTAAAGGAGCGGACTACTCCGAATGGGTCACTGGGAACCCGGAGGAGAGTATAGTTTCCAATGCCGTTGGTGTAGACATTAGCCTTATCAAAGGCATACGTCTGCACGCCGGTAAACGTGGAGAAGAAATCTGCGCTGAACATATTCACGCTGACAACTATCCATTGTTTGTTAAATCCGACAGTTGGATAGTCTGCCCAATTGTTGCCAAACTCATCCGCGAAGACCCGATAGAGATACCAGTTGCCCGTCGGATCATCGGTGGCAGAAACCGCCAACAGAATCGAGGAGGAGAACGTTAGAAAAATGTTGGTCCCCAAAATTAGCGGTGCGTCCGCCGCAGCCGTAAAGATCCAACGGTTTTCATATGGGTCGTACCGAACCCTGGGATCAAAGGCATCAGGGCCGCCCATCGTCGCCCAGAACGTATTGAGCGAGATGGTGCTCAGAATGGTACCTTGCCGATCCTGAATGCGGACCTCTGAGTTCAATGCGGTCATGACATGGTTGGGTCCTACGGCGCCCATGGTGTCCGGGGGGATCGCCGTGCCATTGTCCTCCAAGGCCGGGAAACTGACCGTTGGCGCAGGCGATGGGCCAACAATGCCTGTGATGAAAGCCGGGCTGATGCTGGTAGAGGAATTGGATTGTTCGCTGATACTCTGGGCTTTAAGAGTCTGTTGAGAGTGGGCCGGTGTATCATTGGTCGAGTCCTGCTTATGCAAGTTCCTGAAAGGAATCGCCCGCGGCGGCCTTGGAGGAAGTTCCACGCGGGTCTTAAACTGCCGTTCCCATTCAGCAAGCCTTTGGAAATTAACCGTCGTTCTGTTTGTCGGGACGCCGCGCGTGCCAACGATTTCTTCGTAGCCGGAGGAGGAGTTGACGGAACCGCAGCACAACAAAATGGTGGTCCAGAAGGTGATTCCGCCGGCGACCGGTAATCGCCACGAACCCAACAGTTTGTTCAAGTGTTTTCTCATGCTCTAAAAGTGTTGCCTGATGCCCCCCAGGCGCTTGGCCACACGTAATGAAATTGTGCCATGCTGTTCATATCAAAATCCGGTCTGACGCACACGATAAAACTTGGATTTGTATCGGCCGACATCGCGGTCCAGGACCTGCAGGTTATTGGTGCCGGCGGCGTTGTTTGTTGAGATCGGCCACCAATTCAGCAGGTTGGTGCTGGCATCAGTGATATAGTTCACGCCGGGAGCCACTTGAAGACTCAACCGAGCTTGTGTGCCGGCGAACTCGATCGCCGAAAAGCGTGCGTCGGTACCGCCGCCCTGGACGCGGGCGATGCCGGCTCGCGGCGCGCCGCTTACGAACCGAAAGTCACCCCCGAGCAGGATTTTGTTGTCCGGGAGCGGCACAACGGCATAGACGATGCCATCGGCGCCATTACCTGGATCAAAACTGGCGTCCAGGAGTCCAGTGGGGAGCAAGCGTGCATAGCGGTTGCGTGTTTGCCCTGCGACAGAAGTAAAGGCTCCACCAATCACAATTCGGCCACTCGATTCTATACCAATTGCGAATACCGGGCCGTTCAATCCCAACCCGACGTTGAAGGAGGTATCAAGCGAGCCGTCGCTGTTGAATCGCGCCACATAGACGCGATTGGGATTACCTTCCAGAACAAAGTCGCCACCCACAACGACTCTGCCATCCGGCTGCAGGGCCATGGCATACACGGTGCCGTTCGTGATTGCGGCCGGCGCGAAACCAACATCGAACAGGCCATTCGCATTAAAGCGCGCAACGCGGCTGGCCGGATTTCCGTCCACGAGACTGAAGGCCCCACCGATCATGACCCGGCCGTCCGGTAAAGCGAGCACTGTGTGGACCGGATTATTAGCGCCCGTGCCAAAGTTGAACGAAGTATCGACAGTTCCGTTGAGCCGGAGCTGGGAAACACCATGGAGTGGCAGCGAAAAGCCACCCCCAACGATGATACGATCTCTAAGCGTCGTACTGGTGTGCACCGAAAGTGCCACAACAGCAGCGTCAAAATTCGCTGCATCACTGAAATTTAGATCTGGCGCTCCATTGGTATGGAGGCGGGCGATGCGCAGGAAGCGGCTTCCGCCTACATTTGTGAAGTTTCCTCCCAGCACGATGCGGCCATCGCTTAACGCTCCAACAGCCGATACCATGGAACTGGCACCCGATCCGGGATCGAAGCCCACATCCTGAGAACCGTTGGAATGAAGGCGTGTGATGTAGTTGCGATTGGTATTATCGAAGGACGTAAAAGCACCTCCCACAATAATCTTTCCGTCCGGCGCCAGCGCCAGCGCCCGCACAAGGCCGTTCGCGCCTGCGCCAGGGTCAAAGGAGGGGTCGAGACTGCCGGGTCCGAAATCATTTTCCTGGATGACCACCGAAGTAGTCGCCGGGCCACTAATGGTTGCGCCACCCGTCGGGTTAGAGAGAACGATCATGAACGTCTCGTTCCCTTCAATTACAAAATCGTCCAGAATACGCACAGTGATCACGCCCGATGTTTGGCCGTCGCCGATGGTTAAACGGCCACTCGTGCTCTCGAAGTCCGATCCGGCGAGCGCCACGCCGTTCGTGGTCCGATAATCCACGCTGATGGCGCCGGTGTTACCATTCGTGCGAAGGATCGTGATGTTCGCAAAGCCGCCCCCTTCGCTGATTGCGTATTGCAGTGCCGAGAAACTCAGATTGCCGCGGTTGAAGTCGTTGTCAATGATGCTGAGAGTAGCGTTACTGATGCCCATGATAGCCGCCCCCGTCAGGTTTGACACTAGCAATGAAATCGTCTCGTTGCCCTCGACGAAACTGTCCTCGAGAATCGGTATGTTGACGACCTGGCTAGTGACACCCGGCGGGAACGTGACCGTCGTCCGCACAACGAAATAATCCGAACCCGCCGTTGCGGTGGTCGGCGGGTTGGTTCGTGTGATAAAATCGACGCTAACGGTCCCATTGGTCGTGCCGACGCGCTCGAGGGTAATCGTGGCCTGTCCGCCGACCACATTCTCATTCACAAAATACGTCGGTGAACTGAACCCGACCCGCGCATCGTCGTTGACGATCGTGACCGTGGCAGTTGCCTGCGGCCCAAGGACACCGTCGCCGGCGAGATTGGTCAGCAGCAAAGTAAATGTTTCGCTCGGTTCTACTGATTGATCGCTGCGAATCGGGATTTGGAGGGTGGCGACTGTTTGGCCATCGTTGAAGAACAACGTCGCGTTCACCACGTCATAATCCGGACCTGCCATGGCTGTGCCATCCACGCTCACGACATTGACGGACAGTGCACCGGTGGAACCGCCGGTGCGGATGACTTGAACCGAAGCGTTTGTGCCGGATTCGGTCACGGTGTATTCGGCGGCGCTGAATTCAAGCACACCGGGTCCTGAATCAGAACCGCCGAGCAAACGAGCGATATAACGCCGGGGGAAACCGTTCACTTCGGTAAAGCCTCCGCCGATCACGATTTGTTCATCCGGTTGGATCAGAGCAGCGAGAATGAAGTTGTTTGCCCCCGCGCCGAAGTTGATGCTCAAATCCAGTGACCCATCACCGTTCAGCCGCACCAACCGGTTGCGCACCACACCGTTCACGTGTGTGAATTGGCCTGCCATAATGATTCTGCCGTCCGATTGCAACGCCAGGGCGAACACGTCGTCGTCTGCGCCCGTCCCCGTGTCGAAGCCAGTGTCCAGCGACCCGTCGGCGTTCAGACGCGCGACGCGCGTACGCGAAGCGCCGCCGACTGCTGTGAAGTCCCCCGCGATCACGATCTTGCCATCCGGCTGCACTGCGACCGTATGGACGAAGCCATTGGGACCAGTGGCCGTTTGGAATCCGGTGTCACGCGTACCGTTGGCATTCAGACGCACGATGAAATTTGCGGATTGGTTATCGAATTCCGAGAAATCACCGGCGACGATTATTTTGCCATCGGACTGAATGGCGAGTGCCTGGACCGCGCCGTTTGCGCCATTGCCGGGGTT
>DATENK010000702.1:0-3336 GCA_035275085.1 Verrucomicrobiia bacterium
AACCAGAAAGTGAATAAGTATGTATAATATAAATAATGATAGTCGGTCGGGTTCGCCTCCTAAGCCTAATCGTAATCCTAATCCTGATCAGGCCAGGCGTGTCCGTGCCGATCTCCGATCTCCGGCTCCGGAGGTTCAGCCTTCAGCCTTCGACCTTCGGCCTTTCACAGCCGCGGGCCAATTCAGCCCAGACCTCCATCAGCAGCATCGCCCCCTGGACCCGCCTCAGGTCATCACGCTCGTCCGCCAGCATGTCCCCCGGCAATGGTGATTTGTTGAGGTCGTCGGTTCTTGGGTGTGGATTTATCAGTCGCGCAACCTCGCCAGACTGTCTTCCGAGTCAGGGTCGCATTGGAATCCGCGCCGACGGGTCTGGCAGCATCCTGCGCGTCCCGTCCTGTTGCTGCCTGCGGTCCGGTCCGCTTCCGCGGTCCATCCCAACTCAGCAGTAGTCCCAGCCTCCTCAGGCCGTGTGCGTCATTCTCTCAACCCAGCGCAGTTCTCTGTGCTTGGGCAACTTTGTCGAGTGACGGTTAGTTCGTCAACGAAATGACGCTTAAATTTTCTAACCGTCTAGCATCGGACAAGGGATTTCCGTTTCCGGCTTCTTGGTCGTCAACTCCACCGAAATTCCACGGTCGACGTTTCGAGGTTACATTCACCGGCGGGAGATCTGATGAGCCTCGGCGCGTGCTAAATACCATTCAAGTTCCAAGATCGGGTTTTCCAAGCTGGCGCACCTGCGCATTCCATCCCGACATTCATCTTCCAAGCTGTCGCTTCGCTGTTGCACCGCAAAATAAAATAATGCCTTGGTCAACTGACGGCGCTTAAAAAGGTCGCTTCTAGCCTGCAGAATCGCATCATCCAGTTTGCTCGCGCCGCTCACTTCCAAGAGCACATCGCAATGAGATTTCTGCCCCAGGACAAAAAGGGCGAGAGATCCCGGCCAGTACTTGATGCGGGGCTTCTCTGCGAGTTTGCGTAAATAGTTTAACGCCTCTGCCTTCGCACATTCATCACCTGCGGTTAGCCCAGCGTACCACAGTAACAAGCCTTGAGATACACCGCCGGCATTATCGCCAAATTTTATTCGAGCTTTGAGAATGCCCTCAACAGCAGCTCTGAACGTTTCGATTGCCTCGATGCGTCTTCCCAGTAGCCACAGAATCGTGCCGATATCCAATAAAAACGGCTGGGATTCCCCATTTAGTTGGCGGCTTTCAAGTTCGTTGGCAGCCCGGTACTCGATCAAGGCTTCATCGAGCCGGCCCAAGTTAAGGAGTCCAGTCGCGTGCTCGCTCAATAAACCTGGATCATCCGGATCAGTTCTGATCTCTGCCTCATACGCCCGTACTGCGTCGGCGTAGCGATGCGCAAGAATCATTTCCCACGGGTCCATAGCTAAAATCCGAAAAAGACGTCCCCGGATGCGTCGTAGGGGATGGGCAGGACCTCCGATGGTCTATAACCCCAATTCTGAACTTGATTATTGAGTTTTCTTTCCTGATCCGGATTCCGCGGTTTAATCTCCGCGAACTTAAATCCTGTTTTACGCGAGCCGCGCCCGAGCACAGTTACATCAACACCAGTCTGGCCTGGAAGCACCTTAAAGTCAAACCTTACGCCCGGATAAGTCTCTTGCAGCAATTGCATAATACGAGCATGCATTTCGTTGCCAAAGCCTGTCGTGCCCGGGGGAAGCCCACTGGGCACTGAAACCGGTGATCAGTTTGTCTGAGATTTCGTGCGCGAGCGCATGCTGGATGGTCGTGCGATTCGCCGCTGCGTCTGACAACGCTGTATTCCGGCTGCGGCATCAACAAACCGGCCGTATTACCTGGGTCGAGCAACGGCGTCGCGCCGTTGGCGGCGGGTATGAAGGTTTTGGGAAAACGTCCCAAGCGAGTCCATCTGAGCCAGGAATTGGCGCAAGCCGCGTTCGGGCAATCACAAACGAAGATCCAAATCCAAAATTTTCCAGAGGGGGTGCCACTCCCTCGAAAGAGAACAGCGGGGTGCGGGCAAAAAGGATGCGAAAATGCAAAATTGTTGTTGCAAGGGGGGGCGAAAAACGTACTGACTGCCTGTTCTGCACATTTCGCTTGGGACATTCACTACTTGCCATTCCTTTGACTCGGTCAAGTAATTTGAGCCGCCGTTCGAAGCGGACAGTCGCAGCACTCAGGCACCGAAAGTCGAGGTTCCCCGGGCTCCCTCACCGAGTCGCTGGTTAGAAACCCATCGCTTCACCCTTGCATCAAACAATTCTGCAAGTTTTTAGAGATGCCAGAACCTTCAAGCTTGAATGGACCTGGAACACCAGCCGGACGTCGGCCCCTTTGCAATGCCATTTTCGTTGCTATATTACCATACCGGTTTGTCGACCCGTTCACGATGCAAAGGAAGTGTCAGTTCTATTCGAGATTGGCTGCGTTAGCGACCGTGTTTGTCGGCTGCTTGACACTGATCGGGCTCATCTTTGACCGGCCGCAGCTTGCCGCGATGCTATTTGGATCCATGAGCATGTCAGCAAACACTGCTTTTGGCTTCGTGATCCTGGGGGCGGCCGTAGGCGTCTGTGGCCTGGGCCCAAGCGCCCGTTGGAAACAGGCGTTGCTCAGAGGTGCGGCTTATGCCGTCCTCGCTTTGGCCCTGCTCACTGTTTCTCAGCACCTGTTCGGCTGGGATATCGGGATCGATCGACTCCTTGTGGCTGAGCCCTTAAGGCCCGCGCGCATGTCACCGATCACCGCCGGTAGCTTCGCATTGTTGGCTGCGGCTATCATCCTTTTCGCCCATGGTAAAGCGCCGCGCACCGCGCGATTCATCAATGGCCTGGTTGGGACGGTGGCCTTTTTTGCCCTGTTCGGGTATTTTTATAATGTCCCCGCCTGGTACGAAATTGAACCACATGCTCCAACGACACTGCAAACGGCTATCAGCTTTATGCTTCTGGTACTCGCCTGCATGTTTGCTGTTCCCGAACAGGGGCTCATGGCGATTATTTCCAGCGACACATACGCAGGGGGCCTTGCGCGACGCGTCTTGCCCGCCGTGCTCATATTGCCGTTCGCTGTCGGCTGGTTGGCTCTGCTGGGACAGGAGCGGGGGCTGTACATGCCTCGGATCGGAGACGCAATCGCGGCGATGATATTGATTGTATTCTTTTTCAGCCTGATGGTGTTCCAAGCAAAGAAGTTGTATCGGTCCGAACTGGCCAGACGCAGGGTTGAATCGCAACTCCGCGACAGCCGCGATGAATTGGTCCGGGTCAACCATGACCTGGAGCGAAAGGTTCTCGAACGGACGGCACGCCTTCAGGAGACGGTGGCG
>DATENK010000703.1:0-2798 GCA_035275085.1 Verrucomicrobiia bacterium
TCGCAGATCTGACCGTCACCGCTGCGCTGAGCGGATGGGCGGCCCTGAGTTACTTCAATATCCCAATTCTGAAAGAGCACATTGTTCTCTCCACCGTGACTGCGCTTTTAATCATGGGTCTGATCAATTTTTATGGCCCGAAACACAGCGGCAGTCTGGCCGTTTTGCTGGCCGTGCCGACAGTGCTCGCGGTTATCGCGCTCATCATTGTCAGCGCCCCGCATCTGACGCGGGCCCATTTTGAGCCGTTGCATGAGAGTTATCAACAAGTTTGGGTCCAATTCTGCAGCGTGATCCTTGCGCTAAGCGGTGTGGAAGCGATCGCCAATCTCACCGGCGTCATGAAACTGGATGAAGGATCGACCATCGCCGAACCACGTGTTGGACGCGAAGCAGCTAAGGCAATCTGGCCAGTTGCAATTGAAGTCGTGATCGGCACCGCATTGCTCGGCTGGGCCATGTTGTCGATGAACCCGAACAGCACCGTTCAACTGTGGGGCAACACTTACTCGATCCGAGAAGCCCTGAGTCTGCGCAGTGAAGACATGCTGCGTTTTATTGGAGAACATTTTGGCACTCTGAGTTTCGGGCCAATGTTTGGCCAAGCGTTCGGGTGGGTCGTCGGCATCGTTTTTTTCCTGCTTCTATTGAGCGCCGCCAACACTGCGATCGTGGCCATGATCGGTTTGCTTTACATGATGACGCGCGACCACGAAATGCCACGCCAATTTATGGCGGTGAATCGCCACGGTGTGCCACAAATCCCGCTTCTTATCGCCATCGGTCTGCCTGTGATCGTCATTATCACAACCAGAAATTTTACCGCTCTCGCCGGACTTTACGCGATCGGCGTGGTCGGCGCCATTACGGTGAATCTCGGATCCTGCTGTTTCAATCGCGTCCTGCCGATAAGAATGTATCATCGCATTCTTTTCGGAGTCACCTTCGCGGTGCTCTTTCTCGTCGAGATAACGCTCGCGCACACCAAACCGGACGCGCTGTTTTTCGTCATTTGCGTGTTGGGGGTCGGCCTGGCGGTGCGCGCCTGGACTCTAAAGCGTCGCGGCCTAACAAGCGTGATGGTCCCTCACCGTGTTGCCGAGATGGTCACTCCCGATCTCGCAGCCAGAATGCAGCCGCGCCTGGCCGAAGGGCAAAAAATCATGGTGGCCGCTCGCGGCATCAACCCGGTCCTCCGTTTCGCGCTGGATGAAGCGCAACTGCGCAAAGCAACCCTGTGCGTGCTCTTTGTTAAAGAAATCGCCGTCTATTATTCCGGCGGACCTACCACATTGGGACGAGCGCATTGGCAGGATGATCCCGAAGCGAACGCCATCATGTCGTTGATGCTCAAGCTCGGAACAGAGCGCGATATTTGCGTACTGCCGGTTTACGCCGTGAGTGAAGACGCGGCCACAACCATCGTTGATACGGCCGCGACTTTGGGCGTCGATTTTCTGCTGATTGGCGCGACTCAGCGGCATGCCATGGCCAATCTTTTGCGTGGCAGCGTGGCTACGAGCGTTGCCCAAAATCTGCCTGACTCCATTGAACTTGTGATTTTCGGCTGAAACAGGCTTGAAAGCCGCTGTGACCGGACAATGGTAGGCCCTCTCCCTGAAAAATGAGCGTTCCCAAGATATTGGTCGCTGATTCGATTTCGAAACGCGGCGTAGAAGAGCTGGCTGCCGGTGGCGCTTTGGAAGTCCAAACGCAAATCGGACTGAGCGAATCTGAACTTGTGAAGATTATTCCGGGCTTCAGCGGCATCGTTGTCCGCAGTCAGACAAAAGTGACCGCGGCAATTCTGAATGCGGGCGTGGAGCTGCGGGTCGTCGGACGTGCCGGGGTCGGTGTCGATAATGTCGACGTGGAGACGGCAACGCGACGCGGAATCGTGGTACTCAACGCGCCCGGTGGAAATACAGTTTCGACAGCCGAACACGCTTTTTCACTCCTGCTGTGCGTAGCGCGAAAAATTCCGCAAGCGGATGCGACGGTTCGTGGCGGCAGTTGGGACCGAAAAAATCTCGAAGGAATCGAATTAAACAACAAAAGGCTTGGGATCATTGGTGTCGGACGAATTGGCAGCGAACTAAGTCGTCGCGCGATCGCTTTTGGAATGCAGGTTCTGGCCTACGATCCGTATCTTTCCGGCGCGCGTGCGCGAAGTTTGCAGATCGAACTGGTCGATGACCTGAACGATCTGCTCGTCGCCGCCGATTTCATTTCATTGCATACGCCGCTCACCCAGGAGACGCGCCATATTCTGGACGCGGCCCGACTCCAAAAAACGAAACGGGGTGTGCGCATCATCAACTGCGCCCGTGGTGGCTTGATCGACGAGAAAGCGTTACTGACTGCGCTTCAAGACGGACACGTTGCCGCTGCCGCCCTGGATGTTTTCGAAGTTGAACCTTTGCCGAGCGATTCGCCCTTACGCAAGATTGCGAATCTTGTTCTTACACCGCATCTGGGTGCTTCCACCGCGGAAGCTCAGGAGAGTGTCGGCATAGAAATCGCCCAATCGGTTCGCGCTGTTCTTCTCGAGGGCACGATACGCAACGCCGTCAACATGCCGAACCTCGACGCCAAAACATTGTCGATTATCGGCCCGCATTTGCGGTTTGGAGAAAAACTCGGCCGTTTTCTTTCGCAGGTCGCACCCAAACGTGTGGAAACGCTCAACATTAATTACAGCGGTAAAGTTAACGAGGTGGACACCACCGCGATCACGCGCGCGGTGTTGAAAGGATTTTTGCAAACCGCCGGTGGAACTGAGGTCAACGAAGTCAACG
>DATENK010000704.1:0-2272 GCA_035275085.1 Verrucomicrobiia bacterium
CGCGCGCGGCCGAAACTCGATGGGCGCCGACCAGCGGCTCCAACGCCCGGTGTTGTCTTTGTGGCGCACGCGCGCGCGATAGAGCCGCTCCGGTTCAATGAGTGAACCCGGGACGGTAACGAACTCGTTATATGAGGTCAGCTCACCGGAGTTCCACGCGGCATCCCATTCCAACCTGAGTTCGTCGGGAGTTGACGCCACCTCGCCGGGACCAAGCACTTGCGCCACGCGCCATTGGATTGCGCCGAACGTGTCGTTGCCGTTTGGATCACTGAAGGCCGAGGACTGAAACACCAGTCTGTCCGCCGGGAAGCCGCTCGCGCCCGCATAGGTGATCGTGGGGCGTACCGGAACGCTCGTGTCCGCGCTGGCGATTTGGTCCAGCCGGGTGACCCAGCCGCCGGAGGCAATCGTGGTGCGATCGATCCACCAGGCGATATTGGTGCCGCCCGTGAACATAAAGTTCTTCATGTCCTGCGCATAAGCTGCCAGTCCGGATGACGCGCCTGGGCTGCTGGGAATGATCAGCGAACTGTAACTCGCCGGCGCCGGAGCCGCTACCCAGCGGGCGAAGTCCGCCTGCGCAAACGGAATCAGGGGCGTCGCGAAGGCGTCGATGATCGCGTTGATCTGGTCGGGCTGGAAGAGTAGGTCGCGGATTTCACGGACGGTGTTCCGGTATTCTTTCTGCATCTCGGGATTCTGGCCAGAGTCGCCCCCGGTCGCGGTAGTGGCGAAGATGCCGTTGTAAAGCACGTCTTCACCGGTATTCCACGTGGGCCCCCAGGTGTCGGTGCTGTCGTATGGCAGTTGCATCACACGACCGAGGAAATTGTTCGCCGCTGTGTAAATCGGCTCGAAGTACCACGCGCCGTTCTTATTGGCACTCGGCCAGGTGTCGTAATGGCGGATCCCCTCCGCGACGGTGAAGTAGCGGTACCAATTAGTGTAGTTGGCATTCGCTTCGAGCCACTCGCGGGTTTGAAAACCGCTGAGCGTGTTTTCAATGTTGAAGAAATCCGCCGCGTTCGTGGGCGCAAACGGCGCCTGATAGCGCAACTCATCCAAGCCGAGCACGTAATTGTCTACGAGCTTGTACAAATTGCCTTTTGGCAAGCCATGCGCTTCGAGGAAATTCACGTCGTATTTTTCCTGCGCCCAGTTCAAGCCCCAGAAATCGCCTGCGTAACGGTCGGTGGGATTTTCCTGCGCGCCACGAATCACACGGAAATGAAAGTGCGTTGTCAACGGCGCGGGGACGCCGACCTTATTCCAAAGGAACATATTCACAACCTCATTGAGGGCAAAACTTTCGCTACCGCGATTGCTTTGGCCCTTGCCGGTGGTGAGCTCTTTCCACTTTGTTGGGAAGCGATGCCCGTACTGGTCCTTTGCGTCCAGGTTTTTGCCGTCCTTGAAGCGAATGCGGAAGCTGCGCTTGCCGTTATGGTAGCGGCCATTCGCGCCGCGCAAGCGATACGTCACATGATCGTAAACGACGCCGTCATACACGAGCGCGCCTTCCCAATTGAAATGCAGCCGGCCTTCGTTGCGGACTGCCCCTGAGTTCTGCGGCAGTTGGTCCCCGGTATTGAACCAGGCTGCGCACTGGTTCAAATCCGCGTCGCGCGTGATCAGCGTGTAGATCGGCAGCGATTGCAGAACGGCAGGGGAGAATCCCTGGTAAGCGGGCATATCATCGTAAACAAAGTAGGCGAAGTTGAGCGAGGGATCGTCCTCAAACGGCGCGCGCCGCGATGCGCCCAGCGAATCGGTTACCGTGATGCGATAACGCACAAGCGTACGGTGCGCGCGTTGAGGCAACGTGGCCGTATAGATGCCGTCTCCGTCGGGATCAGTCATCGTGACCGTCGTCCAATTCGTGCCCGCTTCAAAAGCCGCATTCAGCGAGTTGGTTAAGTTCGGGTTCGTGGTGATCAACTGAGCGGTCGGCAGCGGCAGGGTGGAGGGAATGAAGTTTCCCGGGGTAACGACTTGGTAGCTCAGCGTCACTGAGGAGACCCCTTCCGGGTCCGTGACTTTGCACGTGACCACCACTGCGTTGGTTGAGCGCGGTTGTTCGGGCGAATGTTTAACCTGCCGAATGTTCGGCGCGGCATTGGTGGCGAAGACCACATTGACTGCCCCCGGGGTGGGCGGTGTCCCGCTTCGCCAGGAACTGCCGAGATCGTTATCGAGCGCGGGCTTCACCAATTGCATCGAAGCGCCACTGCCGTCCGATCCGATCGGCCACGGGAACTCGGACTTGAAA
>DATENK010000705.1:0-4429 GCA_035275085.1 Verrucomicrobiia bacterium
CAGATTTCGAACGCGGGATTCCAGCGATGGGTCCCGCGTTTCGATTAAGAGTAAAAAACTTGGGGGAAGTTGTTGACTTCGCCCGCTTCTTTGCTAGTTTTCCCGCTCTTTTAATAGGTTTTGATGAAGACGCATTTGCCGAAAATCAATTTGGATGAGCGCAAGTGGCATGTGGTGGACGCCGATGGCGCCATCCTGGGACGCCTTGCCGTCCAGATTGCCGATATCCTGCGCGGGAAGAACAAACCGACGTTCACGCCGCACCTGGATGCGGGCGATTTCGTGGTTGTGATCAACGCCGACAAGGTGGTCGTCACGGGCAAGAAAGAGACCGACAAGGAATACATGACGTATTCAGGATGGAAAGGCGGCGAGAAGTATCGCTCGGTAGCGCAGATTCGCGCCAAGCATCCTGAAAAGTTGATCCACCACGCGGTCAAGGGAATGATCCCCAAAAACCGGCTTGGCCGCAGGCTTTTGACCAAGCTAAAAGTTTACAAAGGCAAGGACCATCCGCACGCCTCGCAAGGCCCCGCGCCACTGGCGATCGCGCGCTAAAAGATTTTTCTATGGCAGATACGCAAACTTCTGAATTCCTGGGCACGGGCCGCCGCAAGACGGCGGTCGCGCGAGTTCGCCTGGCGATTGGCACCGGCAAGATCATGGTGAATGGCCGCGCGTTCGAAACTTATTTCCCCGTGGAAAGCATGCGCACCATCGCGGCGCAACCGCTCAACACGACGCAAATGTTGAATCGCTATGACGTGCGTGTGAACATAGCCGGTGGCGGGCCGAACGGCCAGGCCGGCGCGATGCGGCACGGCATTGCGCGCGCATTGCTGAGCGCTGACCCGAATCTGCGGCCGCTGCTGCGCGCCGAAGGGTTGCTTACGCGCGATCCGCGCATGCGCGAGCGCAAAAAGTACGGCCAACCCGGGGCCCGGAAGCGCTTTCAATATAGCAAACGCTAAACCGGAACGATTTCACGAGCCCCGCAGGTGCAAGCCGCGGGGCTTTTGCTTTTTGCTGATTGAACATCGAACGTTCAACATCGAACATTGAACACTGAACGGTGAAAACCGAATCGGTCAAAGTCGCTATTGTGGGGGCGTCCGGGTACTCGGGCGAGGAATTAGTGCGCTTGCTTCTGGGGCATCCGAATGCGCAATTGAGCGCAATCACATCGCGCCAGTATGCCGGCCAGACGTTGGCGCAGGTTTTTCCGAGGTTCGCGCATCATCCACGGGCAAAAGAGTTGCGCTTCAGCGAACCCAACGCGGAACTTTTGGCGAAACAGGCGCAGGTAGTTTTCCTCGCGCTGCCGCATGGAGTCGCGGCGGAGTTCGCGGTTGCGCTCTTGCAGCATGGTGCGCTGGTCATCGACCTGAGCGCCGATTTTCGGTTGAAGAGCGCGGACACGTACAAGGAGTTTTATGGCCACGATCATCCCGCGCCGGAACTGCTGGCAAAGTCCGTTTATGGGCTGCCCGAGATTCATCGTTCGCAGCTCAAAGGAGCATCGTTGATTGCTTCGCCCGGTTGCTATCCGACGAGCGTTTTGGTGCCTGCAATTCCACTGGTGCGCGACCGCCTGGTAAAGCCAGAGAGTATTATCGCCAATAGCCTCAGTGGAGTCAGTGGCGCAGGACGCAAGGCCGAGTTGGATTATCTTTTCGTCGAGTGCAACGAAAGCGTTCGGCCGTATGGCATTCCGAAACACCGGCATCTTTCCGAAATCGAGCAGGAGCTTTCGCTGGCGGCAGGACACACTACGCATATTCAATTCAGTCCGCATTTGATTCCTGTGAACCGCGGAATTGTCAGCACGCTTTACCTTGCGCCGGAGAAGCATTTCGCGACGGCGGCCGAAATGGCGGACTTGAACGAACGGATCGCAGCTTCTTACCGCAAAGCTTATGCTAACGAACCCTTCGTCCGGATCCTGGAAGGCAAAGCGTTGCCGGACACAAAAAATGTGAACGGCACGAATGTGGTGGAGATCGCCTGGCGGCTCGATGCCCGAACGGGCCGACTGATAGTCATGAGTGCGCTTGATAATCTGGTGAAGGGCGCGAGCGGGCAGGCAGTGCAAAGCATGAACATCCTCTGCGGATATCCGGAAACGGCCGGACTGATCTGATGAAAGCGTCATTTAGGGAAATTCCGGGTTCGATCATTGCGCCAAAAGGTTTTCGCGCCGCAGGCGTATTCTGCGACATCAAACGGCTCGGCACTGGCAAAGGCTCGAACAAAGGCCAGAAACGCGATCTTGCGGTAATCGTGTCCGACAGATCAGCAACCGCGGCAGGAATGTTCACCACCAACCAGGTTTGCGCGGCGCCGGTGAAAATTTGCGCCGAACGTATTCGCCACGGCAAAGCCCAGGCGATCGTCGTCAACTCCGGCAACGCTAACGCCTGCACTGGAAAGCAGGGCATGAAAGACGCGCGCACCATGGCGGATTTAGCTGCACGAAAGCTTGAAGTCGCACCCGGGCTCGTTTTGGTCGGCTCCACAGGACGGATTGGCGTTCCGCTGCCGATGCCGAACGTGGGCCGGGGAATCAACAGCGCCCTCGCTGCGCTTGGCAGTGGACCGGAGCATGCCGCCCAAGTGGCGGAAGCGATCATGACCAGCGACACGCGGCCAAAACAGATTGCGGTCGAGTTTTCGTTAGGCGGCAAGCGCGCGCGGATCGGCGGCGTGTGCAAGGGAGCGGGCATGATTCAGCCCGGCATGAGCACAACTGGCAAACGTCCAGCCGCCTTGCATGCCACCATGTTGTGCTTCATCACGACGGATGCGGCGATGACTCCCGCGGCGCTGCAGTTGGCGCTGGAGCAAGCGGTGGCGCAAAGCTTTAATCGGATAACGGTAGACGGTGATATGAGCACTAACGATACGGTGCTGATTTTGGCCAACGGCGCTTCGGCCGGAAACGTTAGAAGAAACCCGGATGTTTTTCAGGCGGCGTTGAATCATGTTACGCTTGAGCTTGCCAAAATGATCGTGCGCGATGGTGAAGGAGTCTCGCGCGTGGTCACGGTTCGAGTAGAAGGCGCGAAATCAGTCACGGAAGCGGATGCCGCCGCGCGCGCGATTGCCAATAGCGCGCTGGTGAAGACCAGTTGGTGCGGAGGCGATCCGAATTGGGGAAGGATTCTCGGTGCGCTGGGTTATTCGTCCGCAGAGGTCGTCGAAGAAAAAATTGATGTGGCGTATAGCTTGCCCGGAAGCGCAAAACGCCTTTTCGCGCTGCGAAACGGGCAACCTACCGCCACTTCCTTTGAAGAACTCTGCCGGCTCGTGGCAGAAAAGGAGTTCGAGCTGCACATCAACCTTAATCTCGGTAAAGGTTCGGCAGTGATGTATGCTTCCGACTTGACGGAAGATTATGTCGATTTCAATAAGGGCGACGTGACCGATCCGGCGTCGCTCGGGGGTTGACGATGAACGACGTCATTTCCAAAGCCGCCACATTGCTCGAAGCGCTGCCTTACATTCAACGATATCGCAGCCAGACCTTTGTCATCAAGTACGGTGGCAGCTTCATGGATTCGCCCGATCCTTCGGTGCGTTCGGGCGTCGCGCGCGATGTCGTGTTTCTGGAAGCTGTCGGGATTAATCCGGTTGTGGTCCACGGCGGCGGAAAAGCCATCACCCGCGCAATGGAAGCGGCGGGCGTGGAAGCCAAATTTGTGCAAGGCCAGCGCTTTACCGATGAAGCGACGGTGGAAGTGGTTGAACGGGTGTTGTCGCGGGAAATCAATCCTGAGATCGTGCGGATCATCAACGAGTTGGGCGGGAAGGCAAAAGGCTTTTCGGGCACGGACATTTTCACATGCAAAAAAAGTGAATTAGGTCTCGGGTTCGTGGGCGAAGTCACGGGCGTGAACCTGGAACCCATTCGCGATTGCATCAAGCGCAGCGTCACTCCGGTGATCAGTCCAACCGCGCGCGGCGCTGACGGACATCTTTATAATTGCAACGCAGACATCGCGGCGGCGCAAGCGGCGATCGCATTGAAGGCGCGCCGGCTCGTATTTATGAGCGATGTGCCGGGCTTGCTCCGCAATCCAAAGGACCTTTCAACCTTGATTCCCACATTGCGCGCCAGTGAAGTTCCCACGCTCAAGACCGCGGGCGTGGTGGACAAAGGCATGATTCCGAAAGTAGATAGCGCCGTCGCGGCGGTGCAGGCCGGTGTGGAAAAAGTCTCGCTCGTTGATGGCCGGCTAAGTCATTCCGTATTGCTCGAAATCTTTACCGATGCCGGCAACGGCACCGAAGTCACATTATGAAGCAAATACTCCCAGAGCCGCCTGCGATCGTGCGGAACGACAGCATCGCGATTCAGAACCTGTTCAAACAATACGTGATGCCGACTTACGGGCGCTTTGATCTGGCCCTCGCGCGCGGCGAAGGCAGC
>DATENK010000706.1:0-3332 GCA_035275085.1 Verrucomicrobiia bacterium
TTCTACGCGAACGAGAACAAAATTGGTGAATCAATCTTGAGCTTTGTTGTGGCTCCCGACGATGGCACACCCATCACTCACGAATTTCATTGGAACGGTGTTCCGGCAGGGCAATATACGTTGACCGCTCGAGCCACCGACGATCAAGGCGGCGTTCGGACGTCCCCGCCGATAAGAATTTCCGTCAACGAATCAAACCCGCCGACACGCACCGTGGTGTCGATCACCGCCACGGATGCTGAAGGCCGCGAAATTGCTGAAGTTCCCCCAGGGATGGGCATGCCGCAACTGAACGATCCAGCCATTTTTACTGTGAGCCGAACGGGCAGCGTCAGCAATGCGTTGACGGTCTACTACACCGTCGGCGGCACGGCGATGAATGGCGTCGATTACGTTGAACTGTCCGGGCAAGTCGAGATTCCTGCCGGTCAACGTTCCGCGGAGATCGAGGTCGACGTTATTGATGATCGCCTCGTCGAAGGCACCGAGACTGTCAGGATTCAAGTTGTTCCGCCCGTCTGCCCGGCGATAGAACCGCCGCCTCCGGAATGTTACATCGTGGGCGGACAGATCAATAACGGAGCAGTGTTGACCTTTGATGATGTTGATCCGGGTAACGATGGATTGCCAGGCCCGGAATGCGTCCCGGTGCCAAATGGCTACGGCGGCTTGAGTTGGAATTATTTTGACGTGATCAACGGTCTTTTACTCCAACCAGACTACGGCTATCACAGGGGCACAATTTCTCCCAGTAACGTCGTGTTCAACATCGCGGGCGAACCCGCCACCATCCGCTCCCTCAATGGCACCTTCGACCTGGGTTCCGCGTATTTGACTTCAGCCTTAAACATCGAGGAACCAATGACGGTCCAGGTCATCGGTTTGATGGCGGGATCAGTCGTTTATGACAACAAATTTACGCTCACTCGCACACCAATCCTGGCGCAGTTCAATTACCGCGGGATCGATGAAGCGAGATTTATCAGTTCACCGCCCAGACAATTTGCGATGGATAATCTCGCGATTGGAGTCGGATCGCCCAGCGTCGCGGAGGCCAGAATCTTCGATAATGACATGGTGCCAGTGCCGAGCAACAGGCCGCCGGTTATTTCGATCGTTCAGCCTACCAATGGCGCAGTGTTTCTCGCGCCTGCGGACATCGAGATTATTGCGAGCGCTTTTGATTCGGATGGTTACGTTCAAACCGTTGAGTTTTATGCCGGCACGAATCGCATCGGCACCGCAACGAACAATCCGTTTTCCGCGGGCGCCATGAATCCATTTCATATTCGTTGGTCCAATGTGCCCTCGGGTGAGTACATATTGACAGCCGTCGCAACCGATGACCGTGGCGCGCAATCGCGCTCGGCACCCGTGCGGATTGCGGTTCTTGGCGTTCAGCCACCCATTCCCCCAACGGTCGTAAACATTCGCGCGGTTGATCCCGAAGCGGCGGAACACGATCCGCGTCTGGAAATTCCCGAAAATCCCGCTGTCCTGCGCGTCACGCGGAGCGGCGCAACCGATTACGATCTACAAGTGCGTTACCGCCTTGGTGGCACCGCAAGCAATGGCGTCGATTACGCGCGATTGAGCGGCGAGCTCGTCATTCCCACAGGATCTGAATCCGCGGACATCTTCATCGAGGTGATCGACGATAAATTAGTCGAACGGACTGAATCTGTCGTCGTTAGCATTGTACCTCCCATCTGCGTCGCGATTTACCCCCCGCCGCCAGGCTGCTACACAGTTGGTCCCGCAGGCACCGCCACCGCCTTCATCCTGGATGATGAGCCATTCGAGACGAACGCGGCTCCGCGCGTAGAGATTACACGCCCCGCTGGTGGCGCCACTTTCCGCGCACCAGCCGACATCCACATCGTCGCCCGGACTGTGGATCTAGATGGTTACGTAGGGAAAGTTGAGTTCTTCGCCAACGATCACAAAATCGGCGAAGCCAGCAAGCAATTTCTTGTCACCCCGACCAACGGCTCTCCGATTGAATACGAGATCGATTGGAACGGCGTTGCGCCTGGCCAATATGCGCTCACCGCCCGTGCGATCGACAACCGCGGCGCCGTCGGCGTCTCGGCCCCCGTGCGCATTTCCGTCACTGGCACCAATGAACCTCCGCCCCCCAATGTCGCGGTGGTGACCGTTTATGCGATCGATGGCTATGCGTCTGAAGGCGGACTGATTACCGCCACAAAAGAGACTTATGGCACGAATGTAAGCCGTCCGTACACGAATGTCGCAGTCTTCGAAATTCGTCGCAGCGGTGGAAATACTGACAATCCGTTGCGTGTCTTCTACGAAATGCATGGCACCGCGACCGAAGGCGTGGATTATCTGGATCTACCCGAAGTGGCCGAAATTCCTGCCGGGCAACGTTCCGCGCGTATCGTCATTGTACCAATCGACGATCAACTCGCCGAAAACCTCGAATCGGCAATCATTTGTTTGCGGCCATCGCCGCTCGCGAACTTGCTTTCAGACTATGTTGTCGGCCAACCCGGCCAGGCGGGCGCCGTCATTGCTGATAACGACACGCCGCCGGTCCGGTGCATTGCTCTTAGCGACGGCGTCTTCCATTTGTGCCAGCCCGCCGCAGACGGCCAGTGCTTCCGGATCGAAGGCTCCACTGATCTGCAGCAATGGACAGTATTAGGCACCGTGGCGGCGCTCGACGGCGCTGTTCGATACGTCGACCCTCAAGGCCTGGCCTACGAACGGCGCTTCTACCGCGCCATCCCCGTCCCCTGCCCCACCGAGCAGCCATAATCTGTTTATCTATGCAACAGGTGGGCAGAAGAGTTCCACGACGTGCCCGTCCGGATCGCGCAGAAACAATTGCAGAATTCCATCCGGCCGCGTTTTGCGGGGGAGATGATCAATCCCCAACTTTTTCAGCCGACGCTCCCACGCATCCAGGTCGTCCACGAGCAAGGCGAAGTGGTTGCCGCGATTGTGAGCCATGACGGGCTCGGTCCGCTCGCCAATGATGTGCAACTCCTGCGCTTCGCCGAGTTGAAACCACGCGCCTGGAAATGTGAACGCCGGCCGGGGCAACCGCGGCAGCTGCAGCGCGTCACCATAGAACCGGCAGCTCGCCTCCACGTCCTTGACATGGATCGCTACGTGATTCAGTTCCAGGATTTTCATTTGGGTTTCAATTGAGGAAACAGGATCACGTCGCGAATGCTTTCCTGGCCCAGCAGCATCATGCATAGGCGGTCGATTCCCAGGCCCATCCCGCCGGCGGGCGGCATGCCGTGTTCCAACGCCACGAGAAAATCCTCATCCAGCTTCTGTTGTTCCCCCCCCGCCTGATG
>DATENK010000707.1:0-7943 GCA_035275085.1 Verrucomicrobiia bacterium
TAGCGCGCGAGTTTTTCCAAAACATTTCTGGCGTAAAGCTGATGATCGGAAACATGGCAATCATGGCCGTCGGGTTTTTGATATCCTTCGTGGTTCCGTGGTTCGTGAAACGGGGTGCGGCCAAAAAAAGCAGCGCGAAACAACAGCTCAGTTGATGCACATTCTGTCACACCCCGGCACTTCAAAGTCAGCGGCTGTCCAGAATTGAGACACTTCTCGAGTTCCGATCGCGCGCAATCCAGCCAATTGCACTCAATTCCTCATGGCACATCCACTGCTAAAGCTATGCTGCGGCCGGTAAGAGGCAATAAGTGGACGACGGTGTACTGAATAACCCGCCTCTTACGAAATTCGTCCACGCCGCAACACGAAAGGTTAGAGCAGTATGAAGATAACAACGATGCGTCGGTCCGGCTTCACGCTGGTGGAAATTATGATCGTTGTGGCCATCATTGGTTTGCTGGCCGCGATCGCGATTCCCAACTTCGTCAAAGCCCGTACGGCGTCCCAACGCAATGCTTGCATCGCCAATATGAAACAGATTGAAGGTGCAAAATCAACGTGGGCGCTGGAAAACAAAAAGACCGGCACTGACGTTCCTCCGGACGGCGAGCTCTTCGGCGCTGACAAGTACATCGCCAAGAAGCCTGAATGCCCGGCGGGCGGCGCTTATACTATCGGCCAGGTGGATCAGCCTCCGCAATGCGACAAGAACGTCGCTCCGGACCTGCACATCCTCCCATAACAGGCCATGCCTAATCAAGGCTTGGGGATGAACTCCCCAAGCCTTTTTGTTTTTACTTCCCTTCTTCCTCCCATAAGCTTTCTCCCGTCGGCATGAAAGCTCCGCTCCGCGTGCTCGTGGTTGAAGACTCCGAGTTCGACGCTCAGATGATGATCAGTCTTCTGCGCAAGGGGGGCTACGATGTCACTTCCGAACGCGTTGAGACCGCCGATGGCCTTAAGGCAGCCTTGGCCAACCACGCCTGGGATCTCGTGCTCTCCGATTACAATCTCCCCGACTTCAATGCCCCCGCCGCGTTGGAAATGATCAAAGAAACCGGGCTCGACCTGCCCTTCATCATTGTTTCCGGCGGTATCGGCGAAGACATCGCCGTCGCCGCTATGAAATCCGGCGCCCACGATTATTTGATGAAAGGCAACCTGCATCGCCTCTTGCCGGCGGTGGAACGCGAGTTGCGCGAAGCGGCGAACCGCGCCGGCCAGCGGGAAGCTAAAACAGCCCTGCAGGAAAGTGAGCACCGCTACCGGATGCTTTGGGAAACCGCCCCAGACGCCGTCGTCCTCATGGATCGCGAAGGAATGATTCACTTCGCCAATCCCGCTGTTCGTGAAGTCTTCGGATATACGCCGGATGAGATTATCGGAAAGCCGCTGTCCCTGCTTCAACCCGAGCGCGGCACCTCGGTTTTTCCGGCGATCCGGCGTGCCGCCGAAACCCTCGGCCGCCGTAAAGACGGGGTCGAAATCCCTATCGAAGTCACCTTCAGCGAGCTGAGCCTGAACGGCGAGCGGCGTTTTGTCGGCTTCATTCGCGATATCACCATGCGCAAGCGCGCCGAGCGCGAAATCCGCGAATCCCAGGAACAATTCCGCGTCGCGCGCGAAATCCAGCAGCGCCTGTTTCCCAAGTCTGCCCCTATCCTGCCCGGGTTTGACATCGCGGGTGCCACCTACCCCGCCGAAGCCACGGGCGGTGATTACTTCGACTATTTGCCCATGCTCAACGACCGCTGGGGCATCATCGTCGCCGACGTAACTGGGCACGGCGTCGGTCCTGCGCTCCTTATGGCCGAAACGCGCGCGTACCTGCGCATCCTGGCTGGCCGCCGCGAAGATGTAGGCGAAATTCTCACCCGCGCCAACGGCGTGCTGGCCGAAGATGTCGGCTCGGAACGATTCGTGACTCTCTTTCTCGCGCGCTTGGATCCCCGGGAGCGGTCGATTGTTTATGCGAGCGCTGGACATGCCGCGGGCTACATCGTGGATGCCGCAGGCAACGTAAAACAAACTCTTACACGCACCGGCGTGCCTCTCGGCATTCACCCACAGACGGCATACCATCCCGCCCCCGAGATAAAGCTCGAGTCGGGCGATTTGCTCCTCGCCCTCACAGACGGGATCGAGGAAGCCGTAGGCGCGGATGACACTCTTTTCGGCATCGACCGCGTCCTGGATGTTGTTCGCGTTAACCACAGCAAACCTGCTCAGCAAATCGTCCATGCGCTCTATGACGCCTCACGCCAATTCTCGCAAAACACGCCTCAGACTGACGACGTCACGGCTATTGTGATCAAGGTCCTGTAGCTTTTTTCTTACTCTTACTCTTAATCCTAATCATACTCTTCCGGATGCTCTCGGAAGCATTGGCTGCACGGCAAGAAGCGCAAGGACGCCCCACCGTCCTCACTTCATGGCATTTGCTCCAACGTCCAGCCGTCAGCATGCTTCTGCTCGCTGCGGCCATCCTGTTCGCCGGCCTCGGCCAGGGCGACATCCGCATCGACGGTCCTATCTACGCCTGGGCCGCAAAGCACATGGTCATCTCAGGTGATTGGCTGAATCTCTATTACGATCACGGCCAAACGCCTTACTTCAACAAACCGCCGCTCCAATTCTGGCTGATGGCGATAGCATTCAAAATGCTCGGCTACTCAACATTTTCCGCCAAGCTCGTCTCAGTCCTCTTCGGCATTGGTTGCATCGCCGTCGTTTACGCCATCGCGCGGTTGCGGTTCGAACCATCGATTGCCGCGACGGCCGGGATCGTGCTCGCCACAACTTATTCCTTCATTCGAAACACCGCTGCCGTTCGGCTGGACGCAGGCGTGACGTTTTTCTTTCTCGTCGCACTTTACGCCGGCGCGCGCATGCTGCTCTCCCCGGAACACCAACTAAGTTACTGGATCATGCTCGGCGCCGCCTGTGGATTGGCGCTTATGATCAAAAGCGGCGTAGGGTTGCTGTGCCTGCCGATTCTGATCGCGGCCTTTGCATGGAATCGTCGCTGGGACTTGCTTTTGAATTGGCGCGCGGCGGTCGCCATTACCGTTTGCGGGGTTATCGTTTTGCCATGGTATCTGCAACAGTACTACACCTGGCGCGACGCCTTTATCGATCAACATTTCAGACATCAAATCCTCGGCCGCTTTGAATCATCCACCTTCGGCGCCACCGCCTGGTACGCCTATCTCCAGGACTTGACCATGCGTTACTGGTGGTTCGCGCTCGGCGTGTATGGGGCCTATCAACTCCTTCGGGAACGCATCTCGGCCGACGACTACCGCCGCTCATGGGACCGCTTGCTGATCGTATGGGCGTTCGGCTCTCTCCTCGTTCTCCATCTTCTGCCTCGTAAGTACGATCGCTATCTGTTGCTGGTCTACCCTGCACTGGCAATTCTTGTTGCGTACGGGCTCTCTCGAACGCGCTTTTGGCAACTTTGGAAATCACAGGTCTTGCCTTACCTTGGATGCGTCGCACTGACGGTCGCAATAATCCTCCAATTATCAAGCGTCCGCCTCCATGCCACCGGCTACCCGGAATTAGCGCAGGCCCTTCCTGCCATCAACCATGCGCCAGGCAGGACCATCTATGCATTGAATTCAGTGCCGATGCCCCTGCAATGCAGCGTCCGCTTCTTCGGCAACGCGAAAGTTCTAATGATCAACGCCTCCGCCCTGCAAACCCTTCACGCCGGCGAAATCCTCCTCATTCCCCGCTCCTTCAATCAACCGCTTCCTTCATACCACGCCATTGCGCGAGGCAAGACCGCCCTTTTCCTCGTCATAGAATAGCCTCGTTCTCCGTTACTAACTGCCTGTTTCCATCCCCACAGGATTTGATAATGTACCCACAAGCACATCGTGGCATGAAGTTTCACTGGTCATCATTGGGGAATCTCCGCGAGTTGTTGCGCGAAACCGCACCCGCCCGCCAAGAGATGGCCTTGCGACTCAAGACCGTTGAGCGCGACATCGTTCTTCCCGTCAAGGCCGTCGCGCTCGCCATCCTCATGTACAGCCTGTATCGCTCGCGCTGGTTCGTGGACATGTCGCTGACCAGCGGAATCGTTCATGCCATGTTCGAGCGCTTTTTCATCATTTACCTCTGCGTCAACGTGGTCATGGCGGTGCTGTTGATTGTCTCCCGCGACTTCCCATCACGGTGGTTGCAACGGCTCATTTTCGCCTCGAGCTTCCTCGATGGCTTGTTCCTCGCCGCCCTGACATTCCGGACCGGCGGTTTCGATAGCACGGTCTATTGGCTGTTTCTTGGACTAATCGTCCGCAACGCCATCAGCCTTCCGCTCGCCCGAACGCAATTGGTCCTCAACTTTCTTTTAAGCGGCTGTTATTTCCTGGCTGGCGTGCTGGATGTCGCACTGGCTCAACTACCCGATGAGCAATCCGGTCCGAACGCCGCCGAACCCTTCGCCCTCCGCCTGTTCGTCCTCTGGCTACTCACTTTATGTTGTTACGGCGTGCAGGTCCTGCTTCAAAAACAACGTCTCGCGCACGATGAAGGCCGGGAATTTGCCGCGCGCCAGAAACAACTCCACTCCGCTGGGCGTCTGGCGGCCCAAATCGCCCACCAACTCAAGAATCCGCTCGGAATCATCAACAACGCCGCTTTCTCCCTCCAAAAGACCCTTCGCGATGCTCAGGACGGCGCACGCCAGCAAATTGGAATTATTCGTGAGGAAGTCCAACGCGCTGACCGAATCATTACCCGGCTGATGGGCTACTCTCAACTGGCCGAAGGCAAGGTCGAAAAGCTCAATCTCCGGGAAGCCATTGACCGCGCTATCCACGAAGTTTTCCCACGCGGCGCCGCTTATGAAACCGTCGTCATAAAGGACCTTGCCGAACCTCTTCCGCCCCTGCTGATGCAACGTGGGCACCTCTCGGAAATCCTGAATAATCTACTCACCAATGCTCGCGAGGCCCTCCGCGGAAAAGGCAAAATCACCGTCACGGCCCATTCCGGCCCTGAAGACGTGATCACTCTTACCGTGGCCGATAATGGTCCGGGCATCGCCCCCGAGCATTTGGACAGGATTTTCGAGGCCTATTTTACCACTAAAGACAAGGGGACCGGCCTTGGCCTCGCTATTGTGAAGCATAATGTGGAGTTGTATGGGGGCTCCGTTAAGGTAGAATCTAAGCTTGGAAAAGGCACCAGGTTTATATTAGACTTGCCAACTAGAACCTTTATGAAGCTCCAGACATGAGCGCTTTGCCTCCAGTTCTGGTCGTTGACGACGAGAAGAACATGCGGCTGTCTTTGCAGACGGTGCTTGGGGATGAGGGCTATCATATCCGCGCCGTCGAGCGTGCCGAAGACGCTCTGCAACTGCTCGATCGCGGCGAAAAATTCCTCGTCGCGATCACGGACGGCTGCCTCGACGGTATGTCTGGCTACGATTTCCTTGGCCGCGTCCGCAATCAATGGCCCGAGTTGCCGGTCCTGATGATTACCGCGTACGCCACACCCAAGCTCGCGGCCGAAGCGATTAAAGCGGGTGCCATCGATTATCTCGCCAAGCCTTTTGCGCCAGAGGAACTTCTTCATGCCGTCGAGCGCTGCGCGGAGCGCCACAAGCTCATCGCCGAAAACGCCAAACTCCGCGCCCGCGCCTCCGAGGCCTTCAGCCTGGATCAGATTATCGGCGAATGTCCCGGCATGCGCGAACTCAAAGATTTGATACGCACCATCGCGCAATCCAGCGCCACGGTCCTGATCCTTGGCGAAAGCGGTACAGGCAAGGAACTCATCGCGGGCGCGTTGCACTCGCTCAGCAATCGCCGTAACGCCAATTACGTCCGCATCAATTGCGCCGCCATTCCCGAAGCCCTGCTCGAGAGTGAACTTTTCGGCCACGAGAAAGGCGCTTTCACGGGCGCCATCAGAACCAAGCTTGGCCGCGTCGAAGAAGCCGATGGCGGCACGATCTTCCTTGATGAAATCGGCGACATGAGCCGTCCCCTGCAGGCTAAGCTCCTGCGCTTCCTTGAAGACGGCACGTTCGTGCGCGTTGGCGGCAACGAAGAAATGCACGTAGACGTGCGCCTCATCGCCGCCACTAATCGCGACATCGTGGAAGCGATCAAGCAAAATCAGTTTCGCGAAGACCTTTTCCATCGCCTTAACGTGGTCCAACTTTGCCCCCCTGCCCTGCGCGAGCGCGGGTCGGACATCCTGCTGCTCGCCGAGCATTTCCTGAAAGTCTTCAGCACCGCTATGGGCAAGCACATTCGGGGCATCGCCCCCGGCGCGCGCCAGAAATTGCTCTCCCATCATTGGCCGGGCAACGTGCGCGAATTGCGCAACGCCATGGAGCGCGCAGTCATTCTCGAGACCACTCACGAAATCCAGGCCCGTAACATCCCGGATTTCCACGTGGAGACGCGCTTGCGCGCCAAAGCCG
The DNA here is from genome assembly GCA_035275085.1 of Verrucomicrobiia bacterium. Taxonomy (GTDB): domain Bacteria; phylum Verrucomicrobiota; class Verrucomicrobiia; order Limisphaerales; family DATENK01; genus DATENK01. The sequence continues at coordinate 6,452 of DATENK010000707.1, forward strand.
ATGGGCCATTGCTCGTCGGCGCGAACCAATCGCTCGATGAGATCATGTGCAATTTCGAGCGCGAATTAATTACCAACACACTCGAACAACATCGCTACAACCTCACCAAAACAGCCGAGCACCTCAAAATCAGCCGGCACGCGTTGCGCTATCGCATGCAGCGTCTGGGTATTCACGCGGGCGACGACGCGGAAGAAGAACTGACCGCAACCACCGGAAAGGAACCTTCTGCATGTTAAACGTCACTTACCTTTTGGCCGCCGCACTCGATCCCATGGACGGACCCGTCCTTGAGGGTCAGGCCAGTAAACTCTTCGGCTATAACGTCCGCGACATGATTATCCTCGGTGGCATGGTGCTGGTGCTCGCCGTTGCGCTCTTTCTTTTCGCTTACCTTACCAAGAAAAACCGGCGTGCAACCATCAGCCCTGCCGGCACACGCGCTATTTATCGCGCTGAAGAGCGGGACGATTCGGATCAACGCAAGTACCGCAAGAAACGACGACGCCACAATCACCCTGAATTTCTTCCCCGCAATCCCACCCTTCAGGAAACCGGCGGCCTGCCCCCCTTGCGTCCCGAAGAACCGGCCGAGCCGACCCAATAACCGCGAAAGATGCAGCAGCCTGACTACAGGGAGGGCGAGCGTACCCACGAGCCTTTGCAGCACACACGCGCTATTACGCGCAAGAGCGCTTCGAATCTCGCGCTTGCCTTTGTCCTCCTCCCGCGGGAAAAACGCGACGCCATGTCCGCCCTCTACGCCTTCTGCCGTGAGATCGACGACGTTGCTGACGACGAATCCATCCCCGTCGAAACCCGCCGCCGCGAACTCGCGAAATGGCGCGAAGATCTCGCCTCCTGCTACGAACCGGCCGATTTGAAATCGCCGTGCCTCCCTACCAACCGCGAGCTTCGACCGGTTATTGCACGGTACTCCCTTCCCTTTTCTTTGTTCGACGAACTCATCCGCGGCGTCGAAATGGACCTCGACATCAAGCGGTACGAAACCTTCGACGATCTCGAACAATACTGTTACCGCGTCGCTTCCGTCGTCGGCCTTTTGAGTATCGAAATCTTTGGCTACAAAAACCCAGATTGCCGCCTCTACGCCGATCACCTCGGCAAAGCCCTCCAACTCACTAACATCTTACGCGACGTGCGCACCGATGCCGCCCGCGGCCGTATTTATTTGCCCCTCAAAGAACTCGCCCTCCATGCTGTCTCTGAACGCGATATCCTCAATCTCAACTACTCGGAGCGGTTTTATGTGCTCGCCCAATCCGTTGCCGCCCGTGCACGGGAGCATTACGCCGCTGCGCGCAAGGCCCTACCCTCCGAAGACCGCCACGCCATGGCCAGCGCCGAACTAATGGCCACGGTATACTGGAACTTGCTACGTAAACTTGAGCGCCGCCGCTTCAATGTCTTCGGCCCCAGCCCGACCCGCCTGGGCAAAACCAAAAAGCTCCTCCTCATCGCCCGCGCCTGG
>DATENK010000708.1:0-8149 GCA_035275085.1 Verrucomicrobiia bacterium
GCTCAATTAACAGCTCCCGTTTTCTGCAACTCCTGATGAAGACTTTATTAATGACGTGCATTCGCGGCCGTGCGTGCTCTAAAATGCGGCCGCTATGAAAACAACGCGCCGTTCGGCATTCAAAACCGCTTCCATTCTCGTCGCTGGCGCTGCGCTTGGCAGCCGCTTGCAGGCCGCTGATGCCGTCACCAAAGGCCGGGTTAATCACTCGGTCTGCAAATGGTGTTATCCAAAGAATTCCATCGAGGAGCTTTGCACCGCCGGCAAAGAGTTCGGCCTCCAATCGGTCGAGCTTCTCCAGCCCAGCGATTTTCCGATCCTCAAAAAGCATAAAATGACCTGCGCCATGGTCAGCAGCCCAAACGTCGATGGCCTCGGCGGCATCGACCGCTCATGGAACCGCATCGAGCACCATGATAAACTCGTCGGCGCCTATGAAGCGCGCATCAAGGAAGTGGCCGACGAGGGAATGGTGAACTTGATTTGCTTTTCCGGTAACCGCAAAGGCCTGGACGATGAGAAGGGTATCGAGAATTGCGCCATTGGGCTCAAGCGCATCATGGCCACCGCGGAGAAATACAAGGTCAACATCTGCATGGAGCTTTTGAATAGCAAAGTGAACCACAAAGATTACCAATGCGACCACACGCCCTGGGGCGTCGAGGTTTGCAAGCGCGTCGGCTCTGAGCGCATGAAGCTGCTCTATGACATTTACCACATGCAGATCATGGAAGGCGACATGATCGCCACCATCAAGAAGTACAAAGATTATCTTGCCCATTACCACACTGGCGGCGTTCCCGGCCGAAACGAAATCGATGAGACGCAGGAAATCAATTATCCGGCCGTGATGCGCGCCATCATCGACACGGGCTATAAAGGCTTCGTCGCCCAGGAGTTTCTTCCCAAGCGCGAACCGTTGACCTCGCTACGGCAGGCGGTCGGCATTTGCGATGTCTAAAGTGCGAGCAACACGCGCTTTCCTGCTGTTTGCTGCGTGCGTGGTTGCGGGTTGCGGTGACACGGATCAAAAGCCCCGACCCGCGCCCTCGATCTCTCGCGCCGCCTTGCGGCCCATTGAATTAAGTCGCACGGGTCTCGTCGACGCCGCGTGCTCCGCTGGTGATTATCTGGTGCGCATCCAAAAGGAGGATGGCAGCTTTCATTACTTTTACGATGCGGCAACGGACCGCGTTCTGGACGCCGAATACAATATAGTCCGCCACGCGGGGACCACTGTTTCTTTGTTCGATCTGTATGCGAGCACAAAGGACGCACGCTATCTGTCCACCGCCAATCGCGCGATCAATTACCTGAAGACCCACTTTCGGGCCGTTACTGAATCGAATTTCGTTTACGTGCTCGACTCCGATGGCAAAGCGAAACTCGGCGCCAGCGGCCTGGCTCTGCTGGCCATCACCCGGCAAATCGTATGGGACCCCGCTTCTGCTGACCGCGATTCAGCGCTGCAACTGGCCAACCACATCTTCGCGCTCCAGGAACCGGACGGCGCCTTTTTGAGCTATCATCGCATTACCGGCGATGAACCGGACCGCGACTCCCTCTATTACCCTGGCGAGGCCATGTTCGGTTTGCTTGAGTTTTATAAGGTACAAACCAACGAAACCCGGCTGCTTGAATCCGCGCGCCGGGGCGCCGACTATTTGATCGAAGCGGAGCGCCAGATGCCCGAATTGCCGCTTGACGCCTGGTTTATGCAAGCGCTCGAAGCCTTGCAGAAGCTCAAGCCCGATCCTAAATATGTCGAGCACGCCATTGCCATTGCCGAAGCGATTCTCCGCGATCAATACACGACTGAGGCAACGCCGGAGCGATACATGGGAGATAAGAACATCGGCGGATTCGGCCCTGGCGAACCGCGCGTAACGCCCGCGGCGGCGCGCTCCGAAGGCATTCTCGCCGCCTATCGCCTTGCGCTCGCTCAAAATGATGCGCGGGCGGCCACATTCCTGGCGGCGCTCAAGGCATCAGCGAAGTTTCAGTTGGGCCACCAGTTCACAAAAGAAGACGCCGGTTGGCTTCCCGACGCGGACAAAGCGGCCGGTGCTTTTCGCGGGAGTTTCTCCACCACCCAGGTGCGCATCGATTACGTCCAGCACAACATCAGTTCGTTGCTGGGCTTGGCTCAAGTGTGGCAGTGACCTCACACGCGGTGGCCGGCTCGCCGACCGGCGCGGCTTGCATGAGCCCATGCCGGTAAGTGCCGGCTACCAGGCACATCAACGCGAAAAACCACGGCAAATCCCAGAACCGCATCGCGTCCGTTGGGCTTTGCAGTTGGCCAGTGATGCTGATTGGCGTCAGGAACGCCAGATACAAAATCATCCACTGCACAATTCTGGATGGCCGAAGGCTTCGCCCCGGTTCGGCCGGGGCTGAGATAATCGAAAACCGACAGCGCCCCCAACGGGTAAAGCGCAGCCAACTTAGCGGATAGCAGATCGGATAAAAGATCGGCAAGTTCGCTCCGAGCATGATCCAACCCATCATGCCGCCATATGGCGTTCCGTCCATGTCGACAAAACGCTGCTTCCTCCCTGAATATGCTTCCAGTCGGATTTGGAACAGCCAATCCAACCAGCCGATGATTTTTGCCGCACACACCGATGCGGCGCTTTGGGAGGAATACACCCAGCTCTTTTTGCCGCACTTCAAATCCGCAAAAACGAAATAAGTCGCCAAGGTCAAGTAAGTGAACGTAAGGACCGAGTATTGCACTTCAATGTACCCGTGAAACAAAATCCCCCACCAGATCGCCAGCCGTCGTGTGCCTTTGAACCACAGCAGAATTCCCAACAAGAACTCCGACGCCAACGCTTGCATTGTGATCAGTCGCACAGCCGCATCCGGGGGAATCCAATCCAGCACGAATCCCGGCATCCATCGTGCCCACGCCATTTCGAGGCCACGGCCCTCCAGCACGTCACCGTTTCGCCACGCCGCGTCCATGGTCTTGCTCACTGCCGACGCCAGATAAATCAGCGTCATCTGCGCTTTGATGAGAAAGCCTGTCCACAACGGCCCGATCCGCGGTCGCCGGCGCCGTCGCGCATCGAACGACAACGCCCGTCCGCTCGGCGCCAGGCATACCAGCAAAAGCGACAGCACAAGGAAGTAACGGTTATGGCGATGCCAAATCTCGTTCAGCGAAAAGTGGTACGTCACAACGAGCAACGTAGTCACCGCCGCAATGCGTGTGTGAAAACCAATAATCAGCGCGGCCGCGCTGATGCCACCCGCAATCAAAAGCGCGATATACTGAACTTCACTCGGTTGGGGAATTGCGGTGCTGTACGGAAAGAAAAAGTAATCGCCGTAGAAACCGTAACCGGTGTAATCGCGGGCGAACCCCGCTAAATAACGCAGCGCCATCAAACCCACCAGAATGCGAAATAGCGCCAGCCCCAGGACCTGTCCCTCCTTTTGTGCCCAGCCAGTCAGCCGGTTAATTGGGCCCATGCGGCCTCTCTTCCAGGCGTTCTTTGGACGCCAGCACGAGCGTTTTCACAACATCGCCCGCGCGTTCATAATCGACCCTCAGGACCAAATGCTTTGTCGCCCGATCTTCCGGAATGCGCTCCGCCACATAGTCCAGCGCCGCCTGAAAGTATTTTACGGTATCGTCGAATGTGCCTTTGGCCCGTTCCCACGTCCCTAGTCGGTCCAACCGGTAGCTTTGCACGAAGTTGCTCCAATCGTATTCGACGTTTCCTGACTGCGTTCGCACCGCCCAGGCCCCGGTGCTCGTGGCCACTTCACGGCCATCCGCCAGAACTCGCGTCAGTGTGGCCTTGAAATACGTCGACTCCGGGAACATCCAGAACCCGAAATGTTTGCTCGATACAAAGTGCGCGCGAACGATCAGGAACACTTGCAAGCCAAGGTAAGCCACGCAAAAAAGAAGGATCAGCCATGCCTTCCCTCTCGACGCTCCCACAGTGTTCGCAGCGGAACTCATGTGTTATCGGGTTCGGGCTCAGCAAAACAGATTCGCCGGACCGAATCAAGCCTCCCGACTTGAATTCCTCTGGTTCTCAGGCACAGTACGCGTCGCTTTGTCGCCCGCGTTTGGGCGGGGCGGTCAACCATGAAGAGACGGACGCATCATTGCAATGAATTACGCCTGGCGCACGCCGGGCAGACAGTGACTTTGGCGGGTTGGGTGCATTCGCGGCGCGATCTCGGCGGAGTCATCTTCATCGATGTGCGTGACCGTGAGGGGCGCACCCAAACCGTGTTCGACCCGTCGGATATGCCGAAGGAATTGTTTGAGACAGCCGCCGGCCTGCGCAGCGAGTGCGTTATCACCGCGACCGGCAAGGTGCGTAAGCGCCCCGAAGGCACAAGCAACAGCAAAATCGCCACCGGTGAAATTGAAATCGCCGTCACCGAAGTCGAAGTGTTGAATCATGCGGAAGTTTTGCCGTTCCCCGTCGACGATCCCGAACTTGCCGCCAAAGTGAACGAAGAATTGCGCCTGCAATATCGTTACTTGGATTTGCGGCGCCCAGAGATGATCCGCAACCTGCGCGTTCGCAGCAAAGTCGCGACTGCCACGCGGAACTATTTCGACGAGCAAGGCTTCCTCGAAGTCGAAACGCCCACGCTTTTCAAGTCGACGCCGGAGGGCGCCCGCGAGTTTTTGATTCCCAGCCGTCAGCACCCCGGCTCATTTTACGCGTTGCCGCAATCTCCGCAGCAATTCAAACAAATCCTGATGGCTTCAGGCGTTGAAAAATATTTTCAGCTCGCCCGCTGTTATCGTGATGAAGACCAGCGGGCCGACCGCCAGCTCGAATTCACCCAGATCGACATCGAAATGTCGTTCATCGAGCGCGAGGATATTTATCGCGTCATCGAAGGCCTGCTGCAGCGCGTTTGGAAAACGGCGCTCAATATGGAGGTGGAGGCGCCGTTCAAGCGCATTACGTTCGAGCAAGCGCTCAACCGTTTCGGCATCGATAAGCCGGATACGCGTTTCGGGATGGAGTTGGTTGATTTCACTGACGAGTTTCGATCGAGCAGCTTCAAAGTGTTCAGCGGCGCCGTTGCAAACGGCGGCGTCATCAAAGCTTTGAACGCCAAAGGCCTCGCCGGCGCGACCCAGGGTCAAATTGAGACCATGACGGAATATGCGAAAAGCTTCGGCGCAAAAGGCCTGGCGTACATCAAGGTCGAGAACGGCGAATGGAAATCGCCCATCGTGAAGTTTTTCAGCGACGCCGAAAAGTCGGCGCTCACGAAGAAACTCGTCATCGAAGAAGGCGACCTTATTTTGTTCGCCGCCGACCAATGGCTGAACGCCTGCGAAATCCTCGGCAAGATTCGCTTGTATTGTGCCGACGTTCTGAAAGGGCAGGGGAAACTAAAGATTCCCGCCGACCAGTTCGAGTTCCTGTGGGTAGTGGATTTTCCGCTGCTCAGTTTCGACAAGGAACAAAACCGCTGGTACTCGAGCCATCATCCATTTACCGCGCCGGTTGCCGAAGACATTCCGTTTTTGAAATCCGATCCGAAGAAAGTCCGCGGTCAGCATTATGATATCGTAGTCAATGGCGTCGAACTGGGTGGCGGTTCGATCCGTATCCATCAACCCGACGTCCAGAAAACTGTCTTCGAGGAAGTGCTTCAACTACCGCCTGACGTCGTGAAATCGCGCTTCGGTTATATGCTCGAAGCCTTTCGTTTCGGTTGCCCGCCGCATGGCGGGATCGCGCTCGGGTTTGATCGCCTGAACGCCATTCTCACCGGCGCGCAAAGCCTCCGCGATGTCATCGCGTTTCCGAAAACCGCAAAGGGCACCGACTTGCTGACGCAATCACCCGCTCCGGTTGAACCGCGCCAGCTCCGCGAGCTGCATCTCGAACTGAAGCTCGCGAAAAAGGAGTAACTGGCCGATCACTGCTGCTTCATTCTGGCTAGGTCACTGCGCACTTCCCGGAATTGCTTGAAGTTCGGATCAGCGCTGATCGCCGTATCAGTCACGCGAATCGCTTCATCAAATCGCTGTTGCCGCGCCAGCAGGTCCACGTAGCGAAACACCACCTCCGGGTTGTAAGGGCACAACTGATTCGCGAAGCGAAATGCATCCTCCGCTTCAGCAGGAAAATTGCGCTCCTGGAGCAATCCTCCCTGGGACAATATCAGCTTGGAATAGGATTTTTTTGCGTGCTCCGAATTTAGAAATTCGGGATCTGCCATCAACCGGTCGGTCTCCTGGCGCCAATAGTCAACCGTCTGCGCGGCGCGGTCCTTGGTCAAGACGTTCTCTTCACTGGCGCGCAGTTGCAGGATTGGTCCCAATGGCGTTGCGTCCGCATGGGTTGATCCCAGTGGAAACGATTCTTCCAGGACAAACGAGAGATTCGGATTTTGCTTCAACAATTGATTCAGGAGCAACTCGTTCACACCCATTACAGCGACCTGGCCTCGCGCTTGCACTTCACCGTCGGCGAACCCGTGCTCCAGATGGTCCTTGCTCAACTGGATATCTTCGCCGGGCCGAAGCTGCTTCGGCTCATTTGGGAATTGTTGGTCGTGCTCCAAACGCTTCCGGGCGTCCTGCAGATAAGCCTTCTCTGCCGCAATCGTATCCTCGGGGGTGAGCGCCGCAAACCGGTCGCCGTACAGAAACTGCACGTACTCGGCGTATTTCTGGTCCGCCAGGCCGTTTTGCGTGATCACAATGTGCCCCTCGTTATCGCTAGTGTTCATTAGCGCGGGAACCCATCTCCCCGAATCGGTTCCGCCCACATAGACCGTATTCGGCTTCAGCGTGGCCATAATCGCATTTCCATAATCGAGCAGCTTTTGCGCGGGCCACTCATGCGCCTGCTGGGCTGCGCCGTACGCATCCAACACGGCCGGCCATACCTCATCCACTTCTTTCACAGAAGGTTCGCCCTGATGTTTCGCCATGATCGACGTGAATAAAGTCTCCACTTCATCCCAATTGCCTGCTTCCACCGCGTCAAAAAATCGCTCGACCTCCGCAGATATTTCGACCTGATGTTTTCGCGCAAGACCAAAGGCAATCTCTCGTCGGCTGCGCGCGAATTGGGTCACCTTCCCAGCGACAATGTCTTCCGGCGTTGCGCCGGGTTTGGTTGCGCTGTTGATTGGCTTCCCGCCCGGCGCATTGGCGGCAGGGTTATAGTTTTCCACCACCACGGACCATCCATCGCGCCGGGAAACGGAATAGTTACCCTTGCGTGGCAATAGCAACGCCACCGCCATGATCAGCAGCAGTCCTCCTGCAATCATCCATCGCACCGGCTTCGACTTTGACTCCGAATCTTTTTCGTGCATTTGCCTTCTGTCCTAATGACACCACGTAGATCAAGTCTCGTATACAATCGAGTCCTGAAAAATGTTGCGGATTGGTGAGGCTCCTTCCAACTTTACTCCGATGAATTTCGCAATCTGCAATGAAATCTTTCAGGGCTGGAAGATTGAGGAGGCGATCCAGTTTGCTGCCAGGACGGGGTACACCGGCATCGAAATCGCCCCCTTCACGATCACGAAATACGTGACCGACATCTCAAAACAGGAGCGACAGCGCATTCGCGACGTTGCCTCGCAAGCCGACATCGCCATTACGGGCATCCATTGGGTCCTCGCGCAAACGGAGGGTTTGTTCCTGACGCATAGCGATCCCGCCGTCCGTAAGACGTCCTCAAAATACTTCGTCGATCTTGTCGAGTTCTGCTCGGATCTCGGCGGAAATATCATTGTGGTCGGTTCGCCCAAGCAGCGGAACATCCCTGAAGGCGCGACGGCGGCACAGGCATGGGATTGGGCCAAGGAAACGATCCGTGAGGCCGTCGCCCGAGCCCTGAATCGCGGCGTGACAATCTGTTTGGAACCGTTGTCGCCACAGGAGACAAATTTCATTAATACCGCAGAAGAAGCGGTGCGCTTCGTGAAACAATTTCATAGCCCCAGCCTCAAAATCATTCTCGACGTTAAAGCCATGTCCTCTGAGAGAAAGTCTATTCCCGAGATTATCCGCGAATCATGGCCGCACTTCGCCTACTTCCACGCCAATGATAAAAACCTGAAAGGCCCTGGCTTTGGTGATGTTGATTTCCTGCCCATTGCCGCCACTTTGCGCGATGTCGGCTATCAG
>DATENK010000709.1:0-4926 GCA_035275085.1 Verrucomicrobiia bacterium
CGGTGTAGTCGAGATGGCAATGAGCATTGATCAGGCCCGGAAGCAACACGGCTTCGCCCAGGTCCATGACCTGTTCGCCCGCCATCGGAAAAATTTCTCCCCATTGGCCGAGCGTTTGAATGCGGTTGCCCGCAATGCGCACCACGCCATTTTCAATCGGTGGCGAGCTGATCGGCAGAACAATTCGGGCGCGCAGCAGCATCTTTATTTTTTCCGCAGATGTAAGAGCCGCCGCAATTGAAATCCAGCTTTGACTTTCTTGCAAATCGCAGTGAGGATTGCCCAAGATGAAAATTCCCCTGCGGCTCCTGACGTTTTTCTTTGCCGCTTCTCTGGGTTGGGCTCAACCATTTGGACTTAGTAATCGCGTGGCCAACACCACGTTGCGCATGCCGCTGACGCCCACCCCGACGATCAACTATCGGATTCCGCCAGACAATCCATTCATCGGAGTGACGAATTTCAACGGCTCGGCGGTAAATTCGAACAATGTGCGCACAGAATTTTACGCCGTGGGACTGCGTAACCCGTGGCGGTGGTCTTTCGATCCTGTGACAGGATGGTTGTGGCTGGCGGATGTTGGACAGGACCAACGCGAAGAAATCGATATCATTCGGAAGGGTGGCAACTACGGGTGGGCTTATCGCGAAGGAACTATCGCCGGACCCAAAACACCGCCCGCTAACTTCACGCACATTAATCCTATTTACGATTATGGCCGAACAGATGGAAATTCGGTATCCGGCGGCGTGGTATATCGTGGTTCGGGGATTTCGGCTTTGTATGGTGCCTACGTTTTCGCGGATTATGGCAGCGGTCGCATTTGGCAGATGCGCTACGAAGTCAACGGCAGCACAACGAACTTTGTTCCTCCCGTGCAAATTGCGACTGACGCTGGCATTTCGTGCTTTGGCGTCGATCCGTCCAATGGAGATGTGTTGCTGGGGAACGTGAACAATGGGCGGATTCGGCGTTTGGTCTCGGTTGGCTCCACTTATGCGCTTTCGAACGCGTTTGGAGATTCCCTTACGTTCACTGCGCCCGTAGCGATCGTCACTCCGCCGGGTGAAAGCAACCGAGTTTTCATTGTGGAGCAATCCGGTCGCATCGCCGTGGTCACGAATCTGGCAAGTCCCAATCGAACGGTATTTATGGATCTTACCTCGCGAGTCCGCTTCTCGGGTGAGCAAGGGCTCTTGGGTCTTGCGTTTCATCCTGGGTATCTCACCAATCGTTATTTTTATGCGTTTTACGTGGGAAACACCAATGGTAACCAGACAACCGATAGCAGCACGCGCCACGAGATACTCTCCCGGTTTGAAATCTCACCCACCGATCCAAATGCGGGCTTGCCCAACTCAGAACTGATGCTGATCCGGCAGCAGGATGAAGCCTCAAATCACAATGCCGGTGACATCCATTTCGGTTCCGACGGTTATTTATATGTGTCTCTTGGAGACGAAGGCGGAGGCAACGACCAGTTCAACAACAGTCAAACGATCACCAAGGATTTCTTCTCGGGCATAATTCGCATTGATGTTGACAATCGTCCAGGCAGCCTCATGCCGAATGCGCACCCGTCAAATACCATCGGGCCAAGCCAGTTCATTCCACCAGCAACCCTCGCGGACGCTGGTATCTTCAGCGATACCGCCGCGCTCACGCCCAATCCGGGCATCATCCCTTACGATGTCAACACGCCCTACTGGACGGACGGCGCGATCAAAACGCGATGGTTCAGCCTTCCGGACCTTGCTTCACGCATCGTTTTCCGCGGCACGCAGGCATGGACCTTCCCGTCCGGTATGGTTTGGGTGCAGCATTTTGATTTAGAAATGACTAATGGCGTTCCAGGGTCGCGGCAGCGAATCGAGACACGGGTGCTGGTCCGCGATGCGTCGACTGGGCATTACGGCGTAACTTATCGCTGGAATGATCCCACGAACGCGGTGCTGGTTGCGGCTGAAGGTGAGTCGCAAACTTTCACGATTTACGATAATGGCGTGTCGCGCGCGCAAACCTGGCGATATCCCAGTCGCGCGGACTGCCTGGCGTGCCACAGCGCGACCCCCGGGCGCGCCCTCGGATTCACCACGGCGCAACTCAATCGCGATTTCAATTACGCCGCTTATACTGGGGTGGTTGATAACCAACTGCGCGCGCTGGCGAATGCCGGATATTTTTCGGCGCCTGTCTCCAACATCCACAGCCTGCCTTTGATGGCGCGCATTGATGACTCAAGCTTTGGCGTGCAGTACCGCGCGCGGTCTTACTTGATGGCCAATTGCGCACATTGCCATTACCCGACCACGACGAACGGCAATTTCAACGCGCGCATCTACCAGCCGTTGTCGACGGAAGGCATCATCGATGGAACGCTGCGAAATATTCTGGGCGATCCCGCGAACCGCGTGATTCGCCGTGGTTCGGTGGCCAACTCGATGATCCACACCCGATTGGCTTCCACCACGGGAACGCGCATGCCGCCGCTGGACACGCAATTGGTGGACCAGCAAGCGGTTGATGTGTTCCGCGATTGGATACAGGAGCTGGCGAATTACTCCACATTCCCCGAATGGCAGATCGCAAATTTCGGATCCACGAATGCGCCAAACGCGCTGGCAACGGCCGACCCGGATGGCGATGGGGCGCGCAATCAACTGGAATATTACACGGGCACCAATCCTAACGATCCTTTGGACGCGTGGGGCATCGGGATTCAACGCGGGCAAGGCCAGGTCAGCATCACATATACCCAGACGCCAAACTATGGCTTTGAAGTGCAATGGACTACCAATATCCTGAACCCCGCCTTTTGGCGGCTGCTGAACACGCCGGAGAATCGTCCCAATTTTTCCGGGCAGACGCAGCTTCGCACTGTTCCGGATGCGATCGAGCCCGTGCGGATGAAGAACTATCGCGTCCGCGTCTTCGAGCCCTAGCGCGCTCTCCTGAACCGACGTTGCCAAACATCCGGTAGATGTGCTGATATCGCACCGGTGAACATTCTTCTGTTCACAGTCGGTTGCATATCGCTGATGATGGTTGCTGAGGCACGCGGCAACACTGATCAGCCCCAGTCGCTGCCCGGCCCCAGTTTTTACGTCGATCGTAACGCTCCCGCAGGCGGCGACGGCAGCCCGGATTTGCCGTTCCAGACGATCCAGGCCGCGCTCAACGCAGCGACTAATAATTCCGTGATCGCGGTGAAGCCCGGGACGTATGCTGGCACGAGCAATCGAAATCTCAGCTTCGGAGGAAAAAACCTTATCCTGATCTCCGATCGAGGCTGGGAAGAAACGGTCATCAATGCCGGCGGCGCGACGAATTGCGCTTTCGTTTTCAACTCGACCAACGAAAATCATGAGACCCGTGTCAGCGGCTTCACGATCACCAATTCGGGGACCGGTGTTCTCTCGCTTGCGGGCAGCGCGCCCATATTCATTAATTGCAGCTTTATTTCCAATACCTTCAGTTCCTTCCGGATCAGCAATTCCAGCCCGACGATTCTCAATTGCCAATTTTACCATAATTCGTCGCCGAGCGATGGCGCTGCAATAGCAGCCGTCGGCGCGTCCACCGTAAAAGTTTCGCACTGCACTTTTAGCGAGAACGCAGGCGCAAAAGACGGCGGCCAGATTTTTTCCGGCTATGGCGCGCAAATCATTCTGCATAACAGCATTGTGTGGCACAGCTACCGTGATGCTGGCGGCGAGATCGTCACGAACGGCGGCACGGTCCTCGTCAATTACTGCGATGTGCGCGGAGGATATCCTGGGAGTGGCAACCTCAACGTCGATCCTCAATTTGAACCGGAAGGCACACGACTTCGCAGCACATCGCCGTGTATTGACCAGGGCGCTGCTGAAGGGTTGCCGGGCTTGTCGCAGTTCACGCGCTTCGATATGGATGGCGAGGCCCGTCTGGATCATGGCGCTTTCTCAAATACGCACAGCATCGTTGACATTGGCGCGGACGAGTTCGTCTACCGTATTCAATTCCCAACCCATCAAGGCGTTCGCTGGGTGCTCACAGACGGCAACTATCGGGCCGACACAAATTATTTTTCCGAAGTGGACGAGGCATCGGGGGTAGCGTACCTGGGCGCTACGCGTACGGGTCCTGTCATCGCAGTCATTGACGACGAGGACCGCGACAGATTTCACGTTTATCAACTCAATGCTGACGCCAGCGCGATCGCGAATTCGCACGCGATCCCCTTGCTGAATCCGCTTTATCGGAACGACCGAGGCCAGCAGGAGACGTTTGATATGGAGGGGTTGACCTTCGATCCGCGAAGCCAGTCTCTTTACGTGATAACGTCGCAGACACGGCGCAACCGCTACCGCGATGTCGATAGTTCGCCGCCGATCATTGATCCAGTGGTTGATCCGCCGTCCAACGATTACGACCGCCGGCGCGCGATGCTCGTGCGGATCAAGCTGGACGCTTCCCTGACCAATGCTTTGCGTGCTGAGTTCTTTGAACCCGAACAAGTCCACCCGCCCAAAAACACAGGGTATGAACCCCTCCGAGGGTTGGCTGCGCACATGCGCCAGAGTTTTTCTAATAATCCAGCGTTGGGCGAGAGAACGGTCAGCGATCGTGTGTTGATCGCGTGGAACGGCATGAACAAATTCGGCACGCCGGCGAATGGCGTTCGCTACCCTGGCGGAACTCCGCTGCCTTACAGTTCGGGCGGCCCCTCCAACGCCGCCGGCGCTTCGCTCGGCGAATTCCTGGGGACGACCGGTCTCTACACCAACTCCGGCGTGCGTCCCAACACGCCGTACTACTACAAGATTTGGGCGATCGACGCGCATACCAACTACACCGCGGGTATCGTCGCCGGAACTCGTACCGACGGTGTGCCGCGGATATTCATAAATGAGTTTCTGGCGACGGGTGATCCGGATTGGATCGAGC
>DATENK010000710.1:0-2977 GCA_035275085.1 Verrucomicrobiia bacterium
CACGTGCTTTGCGAGATTGTCGAGGACCTGCTGCACCCTCTGTGACCAGTCTGGGGGAGGCCCCTCTGCGGCATAGCAAGACGCCGTTTTCCAAAGTGCTCTGGAACCCTGTGGCTCGCGCTGAGAATTTATCTTCCCAAATGCGGCGGACATTGCTATAAATACCATATCCTTCATAAGTCCGACTTGGCCTTCGCCTATGCCCTTTAACCTTCTTCTCAAACCTCTCTCATACCTTCTCGTGGCGGTCACCTGTTACTGGGGTGGCACTGGATTCCACCGGCCTGTTGTTCTCGCTCCGGGCGAAGATGATCTTGTGGTGCTCAACGGCTGTGTGATCTCAGCCTGCAATTACCTCGCTGTCGTAAAAACGAAAAGCTCCTTGGAGCGCAATTTTTGGGCGAAAGTCCTTTTGGTTCGCTACAGCAATTATTCGTCCGGGCATGCTTATACGGTCTGGGAAACAGACGGCACGGTTTACGGTTACGATCGCAACTCCGGTGGATTCCCCATTCCAGTTCACACCCACGATGCGCGCGCCATTGCCGTTGTGCTCGCGCAGGAACTGGCAAAGGTTCTGAAGCAACCGCTGACCGTCGCAACCGCTGAATTCGTCGAGCCGAACCAAGTGGAACTTCACCAATTTTAGCACGCCGCACGAGCCGATGTTTGGCTCACGCGTTATCCGGGGACACGGACAAAGGCCGTTGCGTTTCCAATTGCGGCTGACGAGCGCCCCATCGCGTCAGAATATCTAGTTCTGAATCCCTGCTTCTAAACAATTGGCGTTTCGGGCTCGTTGTGGTTGAGGCAATAAATCTCCGCGCTTTGTCGAGACTGCCATAGGCGACCGTGATCAGGTTATTTTTTGATCGTTATAAACAGACCGGCAGCGGCGGCGATCATCATGGCAGTTGCGAGCCAGCCGGTAATTCTTAATCGACGCGGAAGCACAAATTGTCCCATCACGCGACGGTTGCTGGTCATATGCATCATGACCACCATGATCGGGCAAGAGATTACACCGTTGATTACCGCAGTCCAAAAAAGCGCTTTGATCGGGTCGAGCCCGTGGAAGTCCAACGCGAGCGCGATGAGTGTGGCGACGGCGAGAACGCCGTAGAATCCCTTTGCCTCTAACGCATTTCGCTCCAAGCCCACCGGCCATTTCAAGGCCTCGCCTATTGCGTAGGCGGCGGAACCGCCGAGGACTGGCAACGCAAGCATGCCCGTACCAATAATGCCAAGCGCGAAGAGCAAGAACGCGAACGGCCCAGCGATCGGGCGAAGAGCCTCGGCGGCCTGCGCTGCGGTTTCGATTTCCCGCGCTCCCTTCTGATGGAGAGTGGCCGCAACCGTTAACATAATTGCCAAGGCAATTAAATTCGCGAACGCCATCCCGAAATAAGTATCAAGTTGGATGCGTTGCATCTGCCTGGGCGCTTGTCCAGGCGCTGTCTTTAATGGTTTCTCTTTGGTGTTTGCCTCAACCTCTTCGACTTCGGCGGACGACTGCCAAAAGAAGAGATAGGGACTGATAGTCGTTCCGAGAATCGCAACAAGGATGAGGGCCGTTTTCGCGTCGAAAGAAAAGGATGGGATGAATGCGCCTTTCGCCGCGGCCGCCCAATCGACATGGACGACGAAGAGTGTCGCGGCGTAACTAAAAAGCGCCAGCGTCAGCCATTTTAAGATGCCGGCATACCGGTTGTAGGGAATGAGAATTTGCAGCGTGAGCGAGACGAGTGCGAAGCAGGTGGAGTAGATAAGCGCCGGCCCGCCGATGATCATTTTCAAGGCCGTGCCCATCGCGTTGATGTCGGCGGCAAGGTTGATCGTGTTGGCGACGAGCAAGAGCGAAACAACCGGATACATGATCCAGCCGGAGTAATGCTGCCGCATGTTGCCAGCGATGCCGCGACCGGTGACGCGGCCGATCATTGCACTGATCTCCTGAATTGCCGCCATGAACGGATAGACCAGCACCATCGTCCAGAGCATGCCGTATCCATATTGCGCGCCAGCTTGCGAGTAAGTGGCAATGCCGCTGGGGTCGTCGTCGGATGCACCGGTGATTAGTCCCGGGCCGAGGGTCTTGAGAAATTTCCGCGGCGGAGGTTCCGATTTGCGCTGCTTTCGAACTTTCGAGCTGCCTCCACCTCTATTGCCATGCATATCCTACCAGAATCGCGAAGCAGCACTCATGCGGCCCTGTTGAGGCTAACTTGCTTAAGGCCACGAATTCACAGATCGCTCTCCCAATAATCGGCCCACCGTCGCGTCTGAGCGGCCAACCAGCCGCTGACCGTAACCAGCCCGAGACCGAGAAAGATCAATGCCCGGCTGAGGATCAACTTGCGTTCGCGGCGCATAAACCACTCCCCCAAATCCAGAAGGGCGCGAATCAGCCGGATCAACACAATATTCGAGCGCGCGATTATCCACCGCAAAACGAGAACTTCAGGAGCGCGCATTCGCTTAGACGTTGATCAACGAAACCGGAGCCGGGCAAACCGCGATTTCCGGTCCGATTGCTGCTTATATAGAGGCGACTCCAAATTTCCACTCCCGGCAAAATATGAGGCGCACATGAAAGCCACGATCGCTCTTGTTTTAGTCGCAATCGCAGCCTTCCTGTACCTCAGGCCCGCGGCTGAAAAAGCCCCACCTCCGCCGAAAGGGCGCGTTTCTGAGGCCGCGACAGCCCCCCGCAGCACGACCGTGGTTGCTCCGGCGCCGAGCAGCAGAACGGTCGCTTTGAGGACGGGGCCGAATGCACAAACGGATTTGGCACCGAAAATCGACCGGCTCAAGATCGGCCCTAATGCGCAGAATGAGTGGAAGCCGAACAGCGGCGCTCTTAAGACAGGGCCCAATGCGCAGACCATCCTTACTCCGAATATCGACCGGCTCAAAACGGGTCCTAATGCGCAGAATAACTGGCAGCCAAACAGTGGTGCCCTTAAAACAGGGCCCA
>DATENK010000711.1:0-5796 GCA_035275085.1 Verrucomicrobiia bacterium
AGAACGCGGGTTAGAATAGCGGCATCCCGCACGTCTTTGGTGAACGGGCCGACCTGATCAAGCGATGACGCAAAAGCCACGAGCCCATAGCGCGACACGCGCCCATAGGTTGGCTTGACCCCGACCACACCACAGAGAGCCGCGGGTTGGCGGATCGAACCGCCGGTATCGGTACCAAGACTTGCGATGCATTCATCCGCAGCCACCGCTGCTGACGAGCCACCCGACGAGCCGCCCGGCACGCGCTCGAGATCCCATGGATTTCGCGTATGGCCGAAGGCGGAATTTTCGGTCGAACTGCCCATCGCGAACTCGTCCATGTTCAACCGGCCGAACACGATTGCACCAGCTTTCCGAAGTTTCGCGATGACGGTGGCGTCGTACGGGGAGATGAATTTATCGAGGATCTTCGACCCACACTGCAGCGGCTGCCCTTTGACGGCCAACACGTCCTTGATCGCGATCGGAACACCCAATAACGGCTGCGGCAGCCCGGCCGCGATGGCGCGGTCAGCAGCCTCGGCCTGAGCATGCGCATCCTGCTCGTCCACGCTCAAAAATGCCCGCACCTGCGGATCGACGCGCTTGATTTGGTCAATGCATGCCTTAACCACTTCCTTTGCGGAAGCCGCGCGCTTGGACAGTTTCGCCCTGAGTTCGGCAATGGTGAGCTGATTCAGCATTCCCCTACTCCACAATCTTCGGCACGAGGAATAGACCGTTCGCCTTGGCGGGGGCATTGCGCAGTGCCTCGTCATGCGGCAACGACGGCTGCACCTCGTCTTTGCGGGTCACATTTACCAGGGGGACCGCGTGCGCAGTCGGCTCGACGCTGGACACGTCCAACTCGCGGAGCTTTTCAATGTAACCAAGGACGTGGTTCAACTGCGCGCCAAACTTCTGCTCCTCTTCGGCAGTGAGATAAATCCGGGCGAGGTTGGCTACATACTTGACATCAAAGTCACTTCGCGGCGTCGGCAACTGGCTTCTCCTTTATGTTTTTAGGATCGATCACGATATGTTTAATCCGCTCCCGCTTCCAAGTGTAGGTGATGTGCACTAGATTGTCACTGGCCTGAATTACCGCAGGATAGGAAAATTCACCTGGAACGTCCTCGAGGTTGAAGGCGGTTTGCCATGCCTTCCCGTCTTTGGAAATAGCGATCGAGAGCGGCGTGCGGTCACGCGTGGTCGGATTATAAACCAACAAATGCCGGCCATCCCGCAGACTAACAGCATCAATCCCCGAATTCGGATTCGGGAGCTCGGTCGCCTTCATCGGGCCCCACGTCTTGCCGCCGTCCTCTGACCAGATTTCACTGATGCGCCCTTGTTTGCTGCGGCACAAGGCCTGCAAGTGGTTATCGGGATGCATCAAGATCGTTGGCTGAATCGCATCGAACTCCTTGCTGCCATTCAATGGGCCGGTTTTCGTCCATGTGGCCCCGAGGTCGGAGCTGCGCTCCATGTGAACGCGCCAGCCTTTGTCTTCGGTGCTCGAAGGACACAGCAGCGCCCCATCCGCGAGTTGAACAGGTTTGTTTTTGATTGGCCCGAGAAAGCCTTCAGGCAAACGCTCCGGTTTCGACCATGTTTTCCCATTATCGGTCGAACGAATCAACATGCCCCACCAGCGTGAGGGATTGGGACCCACTTTATAAAACAATAGCAGTGGACCGTCCTTTGGGCGAAACAGCACCGGGTTCCAGCACGGCTGGCGTTTGCCTTTCTCCTGCACGCCATTCGCGACTTCGACCGGCGCCGCCCAATCGCCGCCATGAAGCGCTGTGGAGAACCAAATGCCAACGTCCGGGTTCTTCTCGGCCGTACCGCCAAACCATGCCGCCGCAAAACCCTCCGGGGTTTGCGCGATCGTGGAGGCGTGGCACGATGGGAACGGCGCTTTATCATAGATGAATTCGGAGCGCACGATCACACGCGGCTCGGCCGCGAAGGCAGGCAAGCTCAACGCGACAAGCGCAAAGCACAAAATCCTCATGACGAAGGCTTCTTCGGTTGCGTGATCATCGGAAAATTATCGGTGCGGAACGGCGAAGCGGGCAGACCATTCTTGTTCCACAGGTTCACTACGGGAAAATCCGCCCAGCCGTAGCGCACAGCAATTGGCTCCGCGATGTCAAAATGTGTCACCACAACTTTGTCGCCCTGGATCGTGGCCTTGGCCCATTGCCACCGATGGTCCGCGCCACAGATCGCGAACCCTTTAAGTTCTCCGCCGCGGGCTTCCAGGCCCGTCCCGACGTGGTCAAAATGACAGACGATTTTGTTCCCGCGAATATCCATGCTCTTATAAATTGGCCCGGAATACTCGATCTTTTCGCCATAAGCGATGGCGCGCGCCGCCAGCGCCAGCCGAGCGCCGACCGGCTCCTTCTTCTTTGGATGAATGTCCTTCTCGTCACCCACATCGGTGATGACCGCCATGCCGACATTCTTCAATTCCTTCGTGGCAAGGGTTTGCGCTTCGCGCAACTCCGCCCAATCACTCTCATCGACGCCGGACTTGTACGCTTTGAAAGGGGCCAATTGCACTTCAAGGAACGGGAAGTCGCCCTGATCAAAGTCCTTGCGCCAGTTCTTGATCATGTCCTGAAACAGACGCCGATACTCCCACGCGCGGCCCGCGTTGGACTCACCCTGGTACCAGATGGCGCCCTTGATCCTGAAGTCGAGCAGGGGCGCGATCATGCCGTTGTAAAGTTCGGTGGGCTTCCAGCCTGGCGGACGCGGTCGCTGAGTCTTAAATTCTTTGCCGGCTTTCTTCGCCGCTGCTTCATCCTGCTCAAACTTCTCGACGGCTGCCTGATACTTGACGTTGCTTTCCTTGTAGTAAGCCCAAAGCTCATCGTATTCCTTGCGCTTGAGCACGTCTTCGCTCATCCAAACTTCCGCCGGTGAGCCGCCCCACGACGTATGAATGATACCAACCGGCACATTCAGCGCCTTTTGCAGATCACGCGCGAAATAATAGGCGACAGCGGAAAAGCCCGGAACAGTGCTCGGATCACAGACCTGCCACGAGCCATTCACGTCATTTGTCGGGCGATCGGCCTTGAGCTTGGGGACGGTGTAGAGGCGGATTCTCGGCTGCACGGCTCCGCCAATAGCTTGCTCCGAATTCTCCGACGCCCGCAACGGCCATTCCATGTTCGATTGGCCGCTGGCGATCCAAACCTCGCCGACGACGACGTTTGCAATTGCGTTCGTTTCCGGTGGCGGCATCGGGCGGCCTTTGCGGTAATTGCGATAGGAGGTGACCCACAAGTTATCCGGGCCGCCCGCCTTCAAGGGCTTGAGTTTGGCGATCCACTTTCCGTCTTTGACCTTCGCCTTGGTTTGAATATTGCGGAACGTGACGGTTACCGAGTCATCGTTATCGCAAAAGCCGAAGATGTAGACCGGCTCATCCCGTTGCAGAATCAGGTTATCTGTGAACAGCCCATGCAGCCGCAGATCGGCCAAAGCCGCATTGAAGGTGAACAACAGTCCGACGCTCGCGAAAATCCATGCTCGCATTTTCATTGCGGCTAGTCCACCTGATGCGCCTTCGAACGTCAAGACCGCAACGAGGCTCCCGTTTCCCAAAAATCCTCTTGTCACGCCCCCGAACGAATGCCATAACGCGCATATATCGTATGGGTACACCTTCCGTTTCCGCAAAACCGTCTTCCACCCCGCGTTACGTGATGATTGGTGGATTTCTTGGCGCAGGCAAGACGACCGCGGTTGCCAAACTTGCTCGCCGCCTTACCGACCAAGGGTTGCGTGTTGGTCTCATAACCAATGATCAGGGCCGCAATCTTGTCGACACGGCCATGCTCCGGGCGGGCGGCTTTGCAACCGAAGAGATTCCTGGCGGATGTTTCTGTTGCCGATTCAACTCGCTTGTCGAAGCGTCGAAGAACCTTTCGGTTAAGACTTCGCCTGACGTGTTCATTGCCGAACCGGTCGGCAGTTGCACGGACCTGGTCGCCACTGTCACATCGCCGTTGCGCCGACTTTATGGCAAAGATTTCCGCATTGCTCCCCTCAGCGTGCTGGTCGATCCCGTGCGCGCACGGCGCATTTTCGGCTTGGATAAGGGAGGAAAATTCTCCGAGAAGGTCCTTTACATCTACCAGAAGCAACTCGAAGAGGCGGACATCATCGTCATCAGCAAGAGCGATTTGCTCGATAAGACGCAACTCGAGGAATTGCGTGACGCCATCGCGGGAAAATATCCCGAAGCCGAAGTGATCATGGCCTCTTCCCGCGCTGAAACCAACCTCGACCAATGGTTCAATCGCATCACCAGTGCCGAACACCCGACGCGGGCCACCATGGAAGTCGATTACGACATTTATGCCGAGGGCGAGGCATTGCTCGGCTGGCTAAATTGCACAGTGCAACTCAAGACGAAAAAGACTTTCAACGCGGAAAAGTTCCTGAAGAAACTCGCAAGTGAAATTCAAAAACACTTGAGGGGAAAGAAAGCCGAAATCGCTCATTTGAAAATGACTCTTAGCCGAGAACCCGGCGCAAAGGACATTGCGGTGGCGAACCTCGTGCGAAATGATTTCGTACCGGAGGTATCACTTAACCTTCGGAGCGCAGTGGGCCGGGCGCAATTGATCATCAACCTCCGCGCCGAAGCTGCGCCGGACATCTTAGGTCAGGCCGTTCGCGAGGGACTCGCAGTGGCGGCAAGGGGCTTTCCGACGCTTAAACCTACGCTCGATCATCTGGAGCATTTCCGTCCTGGCCGCCCAACCCCAACGCATCGGGACTTGCGCCCGAAGAAGTGAGACGGCTTAATCCGGCATGACAAATACACGGGGTTGGGTTACGGGCGAGTTCGTCGGAACGTTTTTGCTGGTGTTCTTCGGATGCGGCAGCGTTTGTGCCGCGGTGACCACGGGCGCTCAGGTTGGCGTCTTTCAAATCGCCATCGTTTGGGGTCTCGGCATCGCCACGGCCATTTATCTAACGGGTTCGCTCAGTGGTGCGCACCTAAATCCCGCAGTGACGGTTAGTCTCGCCGTGTTCGGCGATTTTCCGAAATCGCGTGTTCTGCCGTACATCGTGGTGCAAGTTGTTGGCGCGTTCGCCGCCTCCGCCGTTCTGTTTTTGATTTTTGGAGACGCCCTCGCCGCCTACGAAGATCAGCATGACATCCTCCGTGGATATCGGGGAAGCGAAGCGACGGCCATGGTCTTCGGCGAATTCTTTCCGAATCCGGGCGGCCGGCCGTTCACGGATGAGCACCGCGAATTGATGTCACACTGGCGGGCCTTCGCCGCGGAAGTCGTAGGCACGGCTGTCCTGCTGCTGGTGATCTTTTGCGTCGGCGACGAACGGAATAAAACGCGTCCGCAGATTCTTACTGCTGTCACGGTCGGCCTTACGGTGACTTTGCTCATTTCGCTCATCGGGCCGCTTACCATGGCCTGCTTTAATCCGGCGCGCGATTTTGGCCCACGCTTATTCTCATCCATCGCCGGCTGGAAATCTGTTCCCTTCACCGCGAACGGCGTGGGTTGGCTCACGGTATACATCCTCGCGCCCATCCTTGGCGGATTGCTCGGTGGATTTATTTACCGGATACTTTTCTGTCCGGCCTATGAACAGACGGTAACTGTCCCAGTGGGACGAACCCATCCACACGAAGAATAAAAACTCACCTCATCGCATTTTGTGTACTCTGCGCTGCGAGTCTTTTCCAGGTGAACACCGGAGCTTCTCAATCCGACCTCATCGAGCCATTGCGTGTAAGCGCCGATCGCGCGAAGCAAGAAG
>DATENK010000712.1:0-4577 GCA_035275085.1 Verrucomicrobiia bacterium
AGTGGTGGGCGCTCTGGCTGATCTTGTTTCTAAATACGTCGGCCGGCATTTCGCTGATATCACAGGAAGGGCCGATTTTTCAGGAACTCACCGGCGTAACTGCCATCGTCGCTGGCGGAATGGTTGGCATCGCCAGTCTGGGTAACGGCGTTGGTCGCGTCTTTTGGGCCTGGGTCTCGGATTTGATCACGCGCCGCGCGACATTCGCCGTCATGTTCATTCTTCAAGTCTTTCTTTTTTGGTTCCTGCCAACGATCACAAGCTCGTCAATCATGACGATTGTCGCGTTTGTTATTCTGATGTGTTACGGCGGCGGGTTTGGCACCATGCCGGCATTCACCGCAGACTACTTCGGGCCGAAGAACGTAGGGCCCATTTATGGTTTGATGCTAACGGCTTGGAGCTTCGCCAGCGTGTTCGGCCCGCTCTACATCGCGCGCATGCGTGAGACGACTGGAAATTATTCCGGCGCGTTACACGTCATCGCCATCGTAATGGCGGTCTCAATCCTGTTGCCAATCATCGTGCGGCCGCCACGCCCCGATCCTGCCGGGTGAAACCGCGACGAATTGTCTTTACCTGCGCGGTCAATCAGCGCTAGACCAGCCAAACGAGGAGGATCTCACTTGTGAAAAGGCTGAGCAGTTCAACCACAGTCGTCGCGATCGTTGTCGCGTTAGCCATTATTGTCCCGAACGCGTTTGCTGCTGACTCCTCTGAGCGCTCTGAATCGGAACGATTGCAGAAACTCGAGGAGGCTGTTCGTCAGCTACAGGAACGCAATGCGGAGTTGGAACAGCAGGTGCACCAGCTTAAATCTCGCCGGGAGCCTTTCGTGCCGATTTTGTCCAAACCGGAGCAGAAGGCAGTTGCTGGTAGCGAAGATAAAACCGTCTTTGCGGCGCCCTCTCCACCACCGGTGAACGTGCAACCGGGCGGTCCGGAATTAAAGCTCACCCTTGGCGGATACATCCAGGCGAATGCCGAAGGCGGAGATGTTTCTGCCTTTGAAGGACGCTTCGGAGCGACGGCCTTGAAGGATCGATTTCGGCTACGCCGTGCCCGAATCACTCTTACTGGCGATTTTGCCGAGCAATTCGAATTCAAGGCAGAAGGCGACTTCGAACAAAGCGATGGACTTTCGCCTGCGACGCGCACCGGGTTTTCGGGAACGGACATTTTCATCAACTGGCACGCCATTCCCGAAGCGAATTTTAAAGTGGGGCAATGGAAGGCGCCGTTTGGCTTGGAACAGATCACACCGGACATTCTACTTTTGACGATCGAACGAAGTTTACCGACCGGCGCGCTAACGCCAGAACGGCAAATCGGGGTGCAACTTTGGGGGAAGCCACTAACCAATCTGATGCCGGCCTACAAGGATTTGGTGACTTATTATGCTGGCGCCTTCAACGGCAACGGCCGCAATTTCAACAATAACGACAACAACGAATTCATGTATGTCACGCGCCTCGAGCTGCTTCCCTGGAAAGGAAAGATGTTGGGACTGGAATCAAGTCTGAAGCTCGGCGGCGATTATCTTTTTAGCCGGGACGAGACCGGCACCAATATCTCACCTGCGCTCAACCTGGCCGTGAATCCCGACGGATCGCTAAGCGCGTTTACGCTGGCCGGGCGGGATGAACGGAAGGCGTATAGTTTCGACGCGTGGTTCAACCTTGGTCCGTTTGATTTAATCGGGGAATATCTCGATGAGAGAGTGCGCCCGCGTGGCGGTGCCACCTTCAGCAAATTCGAAGCGAACGGGGCCTACGTGCAGGCTAGTTATTTTCTCGTGCCGAAAATCTTTCAAGCGGTGGTGAAGTGGGAGCATCTCAATCCCGGCCAGCTGGGCAATGATGGTATCTCATCGATCACCGGCGGCCTTAATTATTACATCCACGGCAACAACTTAAAAGTCATGGTCAACTACGTCCACACGTGGTCCGATTTTCGTGAGGCCAATCCCCAGCTGGGCGACGATCAATTTGATGAAGTGCTGTTGCGAATGCAGGTAGTCTTCTAAATGGTATGGGCTCGCTCGGTGATCTCATTTCGAAATGGCCGCTGGTGCGCCAGATTCGAGAAGGTAAAGATGGCACTGGGCTCGAAGCGATGTCGGATCACACGCGCGCGATGCACGCGCGCATCGATGGAGCAGAGGTGGCCCGTTCCGTTTGCCCGTACTGCGGCGTCGGTTGTGGCCAGCTGATTTATCATAAAGGCGGGAAACTGATCTCGATCGAAGGCGATCCCGAGAGTCCAATTAGTCAGGGGAACCTTTGCCCGAAAGGCGCCGCATCCTACCAATTGCTCACCCATTCACGGCGCCTAACGAAAATGAAATATCGCGCCCCTCGCGCGAAAGAGTGGCAGGAAATTCCGCTTGAGCGCGCGATGGACATGGTGGCCGACCGGGTGTGGGAGTCGCGCAAACGCACGTTCGTCCACAAGAACGACAAAGGCGCGACCATTAACCACACCACCGCGCTCTGCCATCT
Organism: Verrucomicrobiia bacterium; assembly: GCA_035275085.1. GTDB lineage: Bacteria > Verrucomicrobiota > Verrucomicrobiia > Limisphaerales > DATENK01 > DATENK01. The sequence continues at coordinate 2,502 of DATENK010000712.1, forward strand.
CGGCGGCGCCACGCTCGACAACGAAGAAAATTATCTCATCCGAAAACTGTTCACTCTCGGCCTGGGGATGGTGTGCATTTCCAACCAGGCACGGATATGACATAGCAGTACGGTGCCCGGTCTGGGCACCTCCTTCGGCCGGGGCGGAGCTACGACTGCGCAGCAAGATCTCGCCAACGCCGATTGCGTTTTGATCGAAGGCTCGTCCATGGCCGAGGCGCACCCGGTAGGCTTTCGCTGGGTGATGAAAGCGAAGGAGCGCGGCGCAACGATTATTCATGTCGATCCCAGGTTTTCGCGGACCAGCGCGCTGGCCGACATCTGGGTGCCGATCCGCGCCGGGGGGGATATCGCGTTTCTCGGCGGGCTCGTTAGGCACATTATTGAAAATAACCTCTTCTTTCGCGACTACGTCGTGCATTACACAAATGCGTCCTGTATTCTGCGAGACGATTTTCGCGATACTGATGAAGGCGAGACCGGCCTCTTTTCAGGTTTCGACCCGGACAAGCGCTCCTACAACAAGGAGACCTGGGCCTACCAAGACCATCCCGATCTCAGTTTCCCCGAGCGCGATTTGACCTTGCAGCATCCGCGCTGCGTTTTTCAAAGTCTGCGGCGTCACTTTGCTCGTTACACGCCCGAGATGGTAGAGAAGATCTGCGGCATCTCGCCTGCGCTATTTCAGAAAGTTGCCGACGCGCTTGTGGCCGCTTCAGGTCCCGACAAAACCGCCGCGATTTGTTATGCGCTCGGCTGGACGCAGCATTCGAAAGGCGTCCAGATCATTCGCACCGCGTCAATCTTGCAACTTCTGTTAGGCAACATCGGCCGCCCAGGCGGTGGCATTCTCGCCTTGCGCGGCCACGCCTCCATCCAGGGTTCGACCGATATTCCAACGCTCTACGACATCCTGCCCGGCTACATTGTGATGCCGAACGGCGATGGCAGCGAAGAAACACTGCAACAATACCTGACCAAGAATACCAAACCGACCGGCCTCTGGAATAACTATCCGGCCTACTTCATCAGCTTGCTCAAAGCTTACTACGGCAAAAACGCGACCGCCGAAAACGATTTCGGCTACAGCTGGGTCCCGAAGCTGACCGGTAATCATTCCTTCTTCGAATATCTCTACGACATGGCGGATGGAAAAATGGAAGGCATGTTCATGATGGGCCAGAATCCCGCGGTCGCGGCGGCAAACTCGCGCTTTCAACGCACTTCGCTTTCGAAACTGAAATGGCTGGTCGTTAGGGAAATGGTGGAGATCGAGGGCGCGACGTTTTGGCGAGATTCGCCCGAGATCGAACGCGGTGAGTTGAAGGCTGAAGAAATCGAGACGGAAGTTTTTCTATTTCCCGCGGCCGGTCACGCGGAAAAGGCCGGTGCCTTTACCCAAACCCAACGCATGTTGCAATGGCGGCAGAAGGCGGTGGACCCACCGGGCGATGCGCGATCGGAAGCATGGTTCATGCATCAACTCGCGTTGCGGCTGATTGCGAAAGCGAAGCAGTCCAGCGATCCGCTCGATGAACCGTTGCGCGCGCTCGATTGGTGGTATCCGGAAGACGAACTGGGCGATCCGGAAATGGAAGCTGTGCTGGCAGAGATCAACGGCTGGTACACGGACCCTGTAGCCGGGGTCGGTGACCCCGGCGGGAAGGAGGGCGTTGTGTTCGGTCTCGATCGGGAAGGCAAGCCGCATCACGGCCCGCAGGTTGACGGTTTTCCACGCCTGAAGGCCGATGGTTCGACCGCGTGCGGGGGCTGGATTTACTCCGGCGTGCTCGGCCCGGATGGAATCAACAAGGCGAACTCGCGCAACTCGCAAAATTACCTCGGTCACGGCTGGGGCTTCGTCTGGCCGAGCGACCGACGTATTATATATAATAGAGCGAGCGCCAAACCGACTGGTGAGCCGTGGAGCGAGGGCAAAAAACTGGTCTGGTGGGACCCGGGGCAACGCAAATGGACTGGCATCGACGTGCCTGATTTTGTCGCTGATAAGGCGCCCGAGTATCGCCCGACCGGAAATGAGAGCGGACTGGCTGGGATTCCTGGCGACGCGCCCTT
>DATENK010000713.1:0-3479 GCA_035275085.1 Verrucomicrobiia bacterium
AATTTGTGCGGCGGGCGTATTTGGACGTGCTCGGGATTTTGCCGACCGCGGAAGAAGCGCGCGCGTTCGTGGCGGACAAAGCAAAGGACAAACGCGCGCAACTGATCGATCGGCTGTTGGAACGGCCCGAGTTTCCAGACTTTTGGGCACTTAAGTGGGCCGACCTGCTCCGGAACGAGGAAAAGGTGCTGGATCGCAAGGGCGTGCAACTCTTTCACCGTTGGATTCGGCAGAGCATTGCCGAAGACAAGCCCCTTGATCAATTTGTGCGCGAACTGCTTTCGGCGCGGGGCAGCACTTACGCGCAGCCAGCCGGCAGTTATTTGCGCGCCTTGCGGGACCCCATCACGCGCGCGGAATCTACCGCGCAGGTTTTTCTCGGCACGCGTCTCCAATGCGCCAAATGCCATAACCATCCGTTCGATCATTGGACGCAAACTGATTACTATGACTGGGCGGAAGTATTTAGTCCGGTGCAATACAAGGTGTTGGAAAACAATCGCCGCGACCGCCTGGATACGCACGAGTTCGCGGGTGAGCAAATCGTTTGGGCAGGTAATGAAAAGCCGGTGATCAATCCCAAGACTACCAAACCCGCGCAAAAGCGGTTCCTGGGGGAGACAGGCGCGGAACGTGCCGAAATGCTTGCTCACTGGCTCACGCAACAGCCGATGTTCGCCCAATCGCAAGTTAATCGCATTTGGTACAACTTGATTGGACGCGGCATCGTGGATCCCATCGACGATTTCCGCGCCACAAATCCTGCCAGCAATGCCGGGCTGTTGGACGCGCTCGCCAAAGAGTTCGTGCGCAGCAAGTTCAATCTGCGGCACATGGTCCGCCTGATCATGAATTCGCGGACGTATCAGCTTTCGTCAGTGCCAAACGAAACCAACGGCGACGATGAAGCCAACTTTTCGCACGCGACAATCCAGCGCTTGTCGGCGGAACAGTTGCTCGATGCGCAAAGCCTCGTCACGGGTGCACCGTTGCAATTCGATGGATATCCGGCGGGCATGCGCGCCACGCAATTGCCCGGCGTGCGCGCGGTGCGGACGCGCGAACGAAAGCCAAGCGATGAAGACCAGTTTCTTATGACGTTTGGCAAACCGATGCGCTTGCTGACATGCGAATGCGAGCGGTCGTCCGAAACTTCGATGGGCCAGGCGTTTCATCTGATCAGCGGGCCTACCATTAACGACTTGTTGACGGCCTCCGAGAATCGCCTTAGTCGCTTGCTCATGAACGGCAAGTCGCCTGCGGCCATGGTGCAGGAACTCTATTGGAGCGCGCTCGCGAGGCCGGCGAACGTAAAGGAATTGGACAAGGCTGTGGCGGTAATCAGCGAAGCGCGAGATCGCCGAGCCGCTTTAGAGGATTTGACCTGGGCTCTGCTGAACGCCAAGGAATTTTTGTTGCGAAGGTGACATAGTTCCCGCCTTGAAGTTGTCGCCGCCATGTGCGAATCAGGGTCTGAGGAGATATTATAGCGACCAACAAGCGTAATCGAAAATCCAATCGCGGCGGCGGATCAATGCAAGGGAGATCCGGTGGCGGCGGTCAACAATCGGGCGGCGTTCGCCAACGCGGGGAAAGTGGGCGCGCGACTGGCGGCGGCCAACATCCCCGGCAAGGCGGCACGGTCCGCAAAGGCAGAGTCAAAGGCGCGCGCTAGTTTTCAGCGCGTTGCCACTGCCATCGAAGGCAGGCCTTCGTGCCCGGTTCGATTTTGAAGGCTTCGGCCATTCGCAGGCCCTCGACCCAAAAAATTTGGCCGTGTGCGCTGGTCGCGACTACGCGGTGATGCCGCTCATTGCGCGGGACTTTCCCGTTAGTAAAAAGGTCCTGTAGCTTAACTGCGCTCTTGCCTCCGATCGGTTGAAAGCGATCTCCGGGTTGCCAATGGCGTAACGTCACAATGGCGCCGACCTTCGCTAAATCGAAACATTCCATGTTCCGGGTAGGGCGAGGCGTCCGAACCGCGCGGCCGGACCATTGAATAGCCAAACCACCGAACTGTACCGACCCCGGCTCGGCAACGCTGATGGAGAGGGTGTCGCCCTTCCAGCGCGCGAACTCGGAGAGATTCAGGTTGCCGGCACTGTCGCGCGCGACCAGATGGCGCGGATCGATCCTAAGCGGCACGGTTGGACGAAGGCGAAGCGTCTCGATGACATCGAATGTGGCTGAAACACCGGCGTCATACAATTGCTGCTGCAGTCGGCGGCGTTGCAGCGCGAGTGGCAAATCGTCAAAGGGCTCGTCGTGGCGCCGGCTCGCTTCGGTAATCCACTCGGATTCGGCAGCGAGCAAATCCATCGCCCGAAGAATCACGCGAAGAAGGCCGGGCTGATACTCCCGGGTGAGCAGCGGAATGAGTTTGTGCCGAATCCGGTTGCGCAAGATGGAAGCTGAGGCGTTCGTAGTGTCTTCGCGGAAATTTATTTTATGGTGCGCGGCGTAGGCGAGGATTTCTTCTTTGGTCGCGTGCAGCAAAGGGCGAACGATGGTGAGCGCAGGATCGACAGGCGACGGCCTGGTCTCCCGCATCCCCGCCAGACCTTCGGGACCTGCCCCGCGGAGCAGCCGCACGAAGAACAATTCAACCTGGTCGTCAGCATGATGCGCGAGAACGATTCGCGTAATCCCGAGTTCGCGGGCAAGCCGCGCGAAAAATTCATGGCGGCATTTGCGCCCGGCCATTTCTATCGAAAGCTTTTGTTCGCGTGCGACACCTTTCACGTCCGCGCGCTCAATGTGACACTGCATCCCGAATCGCTTCGCTGTTTGGCGCACGAGGCGTTCATCCCCGTCGCTCGCTTTACCCCGCAGTTGATGATTAATGTGAGCGATCTGAATCTTCGCGTGCTGCGCCAGGATATGGAGCAGGACCATGGAATCCACGCCTCCTGAAACTCCGACTATGGCCGGCTCCTCTTTCGGCACCAAAGAAAGGTTGATTCTCAGCGGCTCGTTCAAAGGAATTCCACCACCTTTTCGGCAACGACTGCGTCGGCTAGATAGCCCGTGATCCCGTGCCGATTCTCCGTGCCGTTCTGAATATCGGTTTTATTTTCAATCGGCGGATGCACATCGAAGTTGGCAGGGTCCAAGGGGTACAACGCAACAACGTCCCGACTATCCAACGCGTTGAACCAATGCTGAACGCATGGCGGGTGAGTAAGTGGCTGATCGAGTTTACCTTTGATTGCTTTAATTCCCAGCGGCGAACCAACTGTCACCAGGCGGGGACAGTTGGCATCTCCCGTGCGGCTGCGCAAGACATTATAGGCCACGATCGTGCCCAGGGAATGCGCAAGCACGGCACACGGCTGCCTACCAATCCCGGCGGCGACGATCGCATCGATCCGTTCGCGGATTTTTGTGCGCGTCAGGTAAGCATACACGTCACGCGTGAAAAGCTCGATAAACCTGCTGTTTACTCCGGGGACCCGATCCAGAGCGCGCAGGATCGTCTG
>DATENK010000714.1:0-8298 GCA_035275085.1 Verrucomicrobiia bacterium
CTAAGTCCGCTTGCCCGTCGTTATCGAAATCGCCAGTCGCCACGCAATTCCACCAACCGGGAACGCCGGCCACGTTGGTGAACATGGACGAAAAGACCGGGTCGGCATTTAGCTTTTTCTGCGGCGGCACGTTCGAGCGAACAAATGCTTTCCCCGCCTGATTGAGGAACAGATCAGTCGAACCGATCAGCAGGTCCTGCCAACCGTCACCATTCACGTCTCGCCACGCTAATTCCGGGCCGGTGCGGCTCAATTGGCGGGGCAACGAAGGCTGATGCTCGAAGTCATCCACCAATTGAGCTGCATGGGTGTGATTCAGGAACTCGCTGACATCGACAAAGTACGGCATGGTGCTCGCCAATGGAACGCTCGAAGACGGAACGCCGCGCTCCTCTATTTCGTATATGTGATCAGGCTCCACGTTGCTGATCATTGTGATGATCCCGCTGCGCCAGGTGATTTCGATCGCCTTCCCGGGGGCAAAGGTTCGCATCGTATCGTCGCCTGACAGATATCTTCCGCCGCAAATCATCTCCTGCGTCTGGGTTACACGACCACCACTAACTTTGATTTTCGCGCCGATCCCACGCGTATTCGGACTTTTGCCCTTCAATCGAACAGCGATCCTTGGCGCCGGACAATCGTTGCGATAAACCAGCACCGGGCCGTTCAGCGCGTTCACGACCACGTCCATATCGCCGTCATTATCCAGGTCAGCCAATGCCATCCCAGTCGAGACTGCGCGTGAATTGAACCCCCACCTGTCGCTGACATTTTCAAATGTGAGATCACCGCGATTCCGAAACGCATAGTTTGGCGTGTCCAGCCGCGGCATCATTCGGCGCAGTTCGAGAAATTCGCGCGTGCTCAAATTGCCTTTCACGAGGCGCACATCGATCTGCCGACGCGCATCAGCATCCCGCAAACTGCGCTCCAAACCCGTCGTGATCAGTAAATCCTCGTAGCCGTCAAGGTCCACATCGAGGAACACCGGCGACCACGACCAATCGGACGCTTCGACGCCGCTCAACTGCGCGATCTCCGCGTAAGTGCCGTCGCCGCGATTGAGGAAAAGCATGTTGCGCATGTATTGCAGGCGAAAATGCATTAAACCTGGTGGCACCAATGAATGTGGCGCTCCCAACAAACGCTGCCGAAGCCCGTGCTCGCGCGCCATCATGTCCGCGACGAAGATGTCATCCAACCCATCGCGATTAACGTCGGCAAAATCCACGCCCATCGAAGACAGGCTCGTATGCCGCAGCGCGGGCGTACCCAACGCGCGAAAGTGTCCGCGACCATCGTTCATCCAGATTCGGTCCGGTGAAATGTTATCGCTGCAGATGTAAAGGTCCGGCGCGCCATCGCCGTTCATGTCGCGGAACATCGCGGTGTAGCTCCAATCGTACGGCGCCGATTTCAGTGGTTTTCCGTCCTCGTCCATGAAAGTTCCATCCACCCATGAAATTGCCGCAAAATGTCCTCGGCCATCGTTGCGATACAAAACGTCCGCCTCGCCATTTTCGAGGATTGTCCTTTCCGGGCTCACGTTGTAGCGCGTAAGGTCATCGGCGCTCGGCGGCCGCCCGGCGATGCTGCGGATGACGGTCTGTCCATTGGTGATCGCCAGGCGAAACGTGATTCCCGGCTCGTCCTGTAACGTGCTGCTGCGAAAGTTCGCGATATAAAGGTCAAGGTCACCATCGGCATCAATATCGGCCAACGTCATCGTCATCGTCGCCGATTGACTCTGCAAACCGCTGCCTTCGGTGGCGTCCCCGAATTCGCCGCGCCCGTCGTTTATATAAAGCCGCACGCCGTGGCCCAAACCGCTCACCAATAAATCCAAGTCGCCGTCACCATCGACATCGGCAAACGTTGCGCCGGTGGTGGGGTAATTTGGACCCAACTTTTTACCTGGATCGAATTTCCAATCGCCGCGGTTGCGAAACAAACGGTTAGGCAAATCGATGCCGCAAACGTATACGTCACACCAACCATCGCCATCCACGTCGCCCAGTGCGACGCCGGCGCCACTCATGTAGATCTGATTCGTTAAACCGCGTTCAGCCGAGAGCACATTCGTAAAGGCAATCGCGGAAGGTACCAGGGAGAATCCTGGGTTCCCGTCCCCCGGATGTCGGATCGGTGTGGTTTTTACCCCTTCCGCAACGCTTTGATAGCCGAGCAGGATTGCCAAAAACCCCAATAAAGTCACCGTTCGCACTGCCGCAATCATATCCCAAAAGAAAACCTTTGACAGAAAAGTTCGGTTTGTTCATTCTTCGGCCGTTCCGCGGTTTGGGGTTGTACCGGTTTTGGCTTTGCCTGGCAGCAGCAGTGGCGGGGTCTCTTTAAGAGAAGGGGAAAAAAACACGGGCGCTGCTGTCCAGGCCTTTATTTTCCAGGCTTATTGAGCACGGGGCATTGCCGTAACGCGGCCCCGACGCCGCGGCACAACGCCTGAACGCGCGTCACGAGCGGAAAATCCGAGGGCGCTTCCAGCGTATAGCTCAGCGGCGTTTTGTGGTGAATCAGGTAGAATGCTTCGGGCCAGTCTTTGCGCTTCGGCAAATCAGGGTTGGCGCAAATGATTCCGTCCTTCGCCGCACGCCCCTCAATGACCGGCGAAAGATCAATGGGGCACACATCTTTCACAGCGGCGATGATCCCTTCCGAAACGGACGGTCGACGCTCCGGATTCAGTTCATATAAATAAAAGCCATTGGATTCCCAATCTTCGTGCAGAAGCAAACTCGCATCGAATCGCGGCCGTGCCTTTAGCCATTGCGCATGCGCCTGCACAAGCGGCGTCGCGAGAGCGCGGTAATCGCGGTTTAAGTCGACGCCACTTTCATTCTCGCGCGTATTCGACTGATAACCGCGCGGATTCAAACATGGGATCAGCCAGAGGTTCACATCCGCCGGCCAGGCGTTTTCCTCGAGCAGTTCGAGCGCGGCCATCGGCCCGGCCGGCTCATCGCCGTGGATGCCCGCGGAGATGTAAACGTTTGCCTTGGCACTGGGGTTGAGGCGCTCATAACCGACGAGCGAATCCGTGATCGGCAGCGCCGTCCATCGGTGCTTTACCGCAGCCCGGTGGACATCGCGCAAAACTTTGGCGATATCAATCGCCTCGCCTTTGTAGCCGCCGATATTGATGAGCAATCGCCGCATGCAGGAATTATAAAAATGCCAAGCGAAAAAGTTTTCACAAATATATTTCTTTGCTTTGCAAAATTATAGCACTCACGTAACGTTCGCCTCCCGAGCAAAATGCCGGATGCTCGACCCGGTGGAAAGTGAACGGTATGACATCGGAAACATTGCTGATGGTGGCCGATAGCGAGCACGACGCAAACATGCTTTACGCGGTGCGTATGTTTGTGCCGGACCCCTTCATCTATGTTCGCCTGCGCGGCAAGTGCCGCATCGTGATGAGCGACCTGGAAATCGACCGGGCCCGCGAACAGGCGCCGCATTGCGAAGTTATTTCGCTCATGCAATGCCGCAAACAATTGGACAAAGAGCGGCGCAAGGCCAACACAGCGCAGATCATTCGCATGTTGCTGAACCGGGAGCGCATCCGCAGCGTCACGGTTCCCTACAATTTCCCTTACGGCCTTGCGCTGGAGTTGCGACGACTGGGCATCCGGACAATGGCACGCGATGGCACGTTTTTTCCGCAGCGTGAACGCAAAAACGCTGAAGAAGTCCAAAAAATCAGCGCTGCGCTGACCATGGCGGAGGTGGGGCTGGCTGAAGGCATGCAGGCCCTTCGCACGGCGAAAATCGGCCGCAAAGGCCGGTTGATGTATAAGAATAACCCGCTCACGTCCGAAAAATTGCGCGGCATCATCAACAGCGCCATCGCCCAGGCCGGCGGCACCGCCACCAACACGATCGTTGCCGGCGGCCGCCAGGCGTGCGACCCGCACGAACGCGGTTCTGGCGTTTTGCGCGCCAATGAACCAATCATTATCGACGTTTTTCCGCGCTCACAAAAAACCGGCTATTTCGGCGATATTACCCGCACGGTTGTCAAAGGCCGCGCGAGCGAAATGTTGCGGAAGATGTATTGCACGGTCGAGCGCGGCCAGGACATCGCTTTTGAATTGATCGCCAACAAAGTTTCCGGCCGAAAAGTGCATGAGACCGTGCTGAAATTCTTCCAGAAGGAAGGGTTTAAGACTGGCAAGGTCAACGGCCACATGCAGGGGTTTTTCCACGGCACCGGCCACGGGCTCGGTCTGGAAATCCATGAACCGCCGCGCATCGGTCCCATCAGCACAGACACGTTGCGCAATGGTCACGTAGTCACGGTCGAACCCGGGTTGTACTATCCTGACATCGGCGGCGTGCGCCTCGAAGACGTTGCGCACATCACCAGCAAAGGACCGCGCAATCTGACGCGGTTCGAAAAAGTGTTCGAACTATAATTCACTTCAGCGGCTCGATCGCGATCGGTTGCTCGCCTACCTGCAGTTTGTTCCACGCCATCAGCAGTTCCTGTTGATGTTGCGCCGCCCATTCCAGCACCATGTCTTTCACGCGCGCCGGCGCTTCTCCGGCCACGATCTTCAGCGGCCATAAATTCACGATCAACTCCGAATTCTCGTAAATGGCATGGAAGCGCGCGCCGAAATCCCGCAAGCGCATCATGCGAATTACGATCCCATAAAATTTTGATATCGTTGGCATACCGTCAATGACCCTTACCGTCATTGCTCATCCGACGAGGCGCTTTTGCAGCTATTCAGGAACGCGTGTAAATTTTTTGTGAAATTTAACTTAAGTTTAATGAATTTTTTTCGAGCGCGGCCAGTCTGCCGCAAGCTCCTGCCACAGGTAAGCTCCCAATCGCATCCCTGCGGCGAAACAATCCAGATCGAACTTCTCGTTCGGGGAATGCGGATTGTCATCCGGCAGCGCGAGGCCGAGCAACAAGGTATCAGCACCGAGTTGGCGTTTAAAATTATTTACAATTGGGATCGAACCACCTTCCCGCATCAACACCGGCTCACAGCCGAAACTCTTTTTCAGAGCGCGCAAAGCCGCCTGCGCCTGCGCGTCGGTGGGTGACACGAGATACGAATCCCCCCCATGCCCGGAGGTGATCTTGACCCGCACGGTGGGCGGCGCGAGTTCGCGGATGCGTTTCTCGACCAGCCGCCGAATTTTGTCCGGCTTTTGATTCGGCACCAGGCGCAACGTCAGCTTCGCGCGCGCCCATGCGGGAATGATTGTTTTGCTGCCTTCTCCCTGATAACCGCTGGTGAGCCCGTTAATCTCCAATGTAGGCCGCGCCGAACGCCGCTCGACGGATGTGTAGCCTTTCTCGCCGAACAGCGCTGGGACGCCAAGGAATTTGCGATACGCAGCATCGCTGTGCGGCAAGCGCCCCATCTGTTTGCGTTCGTACGCCGACAGCGGCGCGACGTCATCGTAGAAGCCAGAAATCGAAATCTTTCCATTTTTATCGCGCAACTGCGACAAAAGCTGCGCCAGCGCCATGGCCGGGTTCTCGACCGAACCGCCATAAATCCCAGAATGCAGATCGCGCGACGGCCCCTGAATTTCCACCTCCATTGCGAGAATTCCACGCAATGCGTAGGTCAGGGCCGGATGCTTTTTGTCGGGGATGCCGTTGTCCGAAATCACAATACCATCGCAGCGCAGATCGCTTTGCCGCTGTTTCAGGAACTCCGCCAGGCTTTCACTTCCGACCTCTTCTTCACCCTCAATCACAAATGTTAGGTCGCATGGCAATTCGGTCCCCGTTTTTAGGTACGCTTCGACCGCCTTCAAGTGCGCGAAATGCTGGCCCTTGTTGTCGCTCGAGCCGCGGCCAAACAAAGCGCGGCCTTCGATCCGCGGCTCAAAGGGCGGAGACTTCCACAATTCGAGCGGTTCCGCAGGTTGGACATCGTAATGTCCGTAAACCAGATAGTGCGGCTTGCGGCTGCCGCGTCGCGGCGTGCGCGCCAGAATAATGGGATTGCCTGCGGCGGGGCAGAGTTCCGTTTCCAGGCCGGCCTCGCGGCACTCGTTCACCATCCATTCAGCGCAGGCCGCGAGATCAGTTTTATGTTGCGGCTGCGCGGAAACACTCGGAAAGCGCACGTATTCGCAGAGCCGCTCAACAAACCGTGCCTGGTGTTTATCCAAATAATTTAGAACTGCTTGCATCCGCTATTTCGGAAGCTTTTTACGCAGCAAGTCCAGCGGATTCGAAGGCTTGTTCGTCGATGGCGCATTTGTTGAACTGCCTTTCGCGCCGCCCAGCAGGGCATCCAGCGCGGCGCCCGCCTCTTTGGGAAGTATCTTCCGGGCTGCGAGACCGGCGATCGCGGTCTTATCAATCGCGGTCTTAGGCTTGCCGAAAGTGCCTGTAACAAAAAGAAATTGCGGCAGCGAAACGTAGCGCGCGTCGGCCGGGGAATTTCCTGCCATGTTTACTCGCTCCGCAAGGGGGCGGCTCAAAGCAAACGTGATCGGTAGTTTTGGGATTGGCGAGTTGGAAAGAACGTTCGCGATCGCAATCGCTCCTTCCGTATGTGCCGTGAACGCATCGCTGATCAAATCGAGACTTTTAATCTGAATCTTTCCTTCACCTAGCCCGATCGCGGAATCAAAAGCGGTCAGCGGTGCCGTTCGCAGTTCCGGCAAGCCAAAATACATCGCGATGTCGTCGATGATTTCGCGCATCTTCTTACCGGCCAATTGAATTTGCCCATTCGTGCAGGATGCCGTAATCTGCCCCTGCAATGTCTTCTTCAGGCTGGTTCCCGTCGTGCCCACTCCTTTGATTTGGAGGTTGGCGTTTAGATCGCCTTTCGCGCGATTGCGGTATTCCTCCAAAAATGAATTCGCGATGGGCGCGAGCGGCACGCCGGCCATCTTAAGCGCCACGTCGTATCCAAGGTCCTTCGCCCCGAGATCCACAGATATCGCGCCCTCAACTGGCGCTCCATTCAGAGACATAGCAATTGGCTTCAAGTCGACGCGACTCCCTTCAGCGCGAATGCCCGTGACCACATTCGTGAGGTGGAGTTCGCGCAAATACACGTTGCCGACACGCGTATCCACGACCAAATCTTTAAACGGCAAATCCTTTTTTCTCGTGGCCGGACTGGAGGCCGGGGGCAGCGAAGGACCCGGCTTGGTCGCGGGCTTTTCGACCGGCTTCGGCTTCTCATTCTTCTTTTCGCCGGCAAATAAATCGTAATAGCCATTCAGATCCAAAGCATCCGATTGCAACTCCAGTTTGCCTGTAATCGCGTCGCTGTGCGTCAGATCGATACGCCCCTTGAGGTTCGCGTCGTTCTTCGCAAGTTGCGTTGGCGTCAGCGCGACCGCCAATTGCGCCAGCTCCAAAACTTTTTCGCGCATTGCGCCGTCGATGCGCAGCTTGGCTTCCAGCGGCTTCATCAATTTTCGTTTCTCGGGGTCGTTCAACATCAAGCCGCCAACATCCGCCTTGCCCTTCAGCGCCAGCACTTTGCCCGCCTCGCGTGATTGGACCTCCATGTCGGCGTTCAGGGTGCCTTCGGGAACGTCATCTCCCAGCAGCGCAGTCCAGTCCTTGAAATTAAATCCCGTGACTTTTGCGTTCAGGGTGGAGTCCGGCAACGCACCGCTCGCGTTGCCCATTGCGATACTCATTGGCTGCGCGAGCGCAACCGTCACCAGCGGCTTCTCATTTTGCGTTCCGGCGATCTGGAACTTCTGCAGCACTGCCGCGCCAGTCGCCTTATCCATCGTCGCGTTGACATTTACGTCTACATCCACCTTTGGCGTGGAACGATTGCTCTGAATCATGCTGAATCCCGCGAGCTTCGTATTGCCATTCAGCCCCGCCGGTTTCAAATCGTCTGTGAGCGCAAATTTCAGATTGCTTTCAAAGGCGCCGTTTAGTTGCCCCGCGAGCCGCGCGCGAAGATCCATTGAGCCGCTGCCGCCATTCTTAACATTGGCGAGCGCGAAATTGAGGTCTGAAACTTCCATCACGTCCGGTGCGCTGCCGTTGTGCAATGTCGTTTTGCGGAGCGTGGCATTCTCGATTCGCACCTGCCCGATATCGACTTGTGGCGGAGAACTCGGCTTCCTTTCGGATGGTTTGCCATTGGGCGGTTGTGGTTTTTGCGGCGGCGTTTGCGTCTGCTGCTGCTTCAGAATCGGATCCAAATTGCTGGTCCCATCCGGTTGCTCGACGATCTGAATCACAGGCGAGACAGCAGTAACTTCGGCCACTTTAATATTGCCGCGAATGATGTCCATCAGACTGTGACGCACCCG
>DATENK010000715.1:0-7353 GCA_035275085.1 Verrucomicrobiia bacterium
ACATCACCATTCCCTCTTCCGTGTTCCTCCGTGCGCTCCGTGGTGAAGCTCGTTTTATTAACTTTCCTGTTAACTTTCATTCTTCCATTTTTCTTAGGAAAACACCCTCAAAACGCCAAATGTTAACTTGTTAACTTTTTCCCGAGGGTATCCGTCCCCCTCCTTTTTCCGACATCGTCCTCCTCCTCGTCCTCGTTCTCGTCCTCGAATTATGAACCGGCCATGAACCAATAATAGGTGATTATGAAGCGATACGCACCGATATGAACCGATACTTAACCAATATGAACCAATCGGGCCTAACCGAACCAATCCGAAGCATGAGCCAGGACACGCCCTAAAACGCCAGGCTCTTTCGCGGTCCAGCGTCCGTCGGATCGAGCGGCTTAAAGCCGCGCTTCAATGCTGGCGAATCTTTTTTCAACCGGAAATCGGCTTTTTGCGGCGCGATGAAAAGGGGATCGGCGATGATTGAGTTGGTGTCGTGCCCGCGAGCACGCCATTGATCGAGGGTCGCGCCGGCGAAGGTCATGTTGGTTTTGGAGCGGGTGTCGAAGTAGATGTTGTTCTCCATCACGTAGCGATCGTTCTTCCAATAGCTGCCCAGCAGATCGCCCGAATCGAAATAGACGATGTTATTCGTGAAGATGAATGAGATGTGCGACTCTTCGCGGGAGCGCATCACCTGGTATTCCTTGCCGAACGCGAAGATGTTGTTGCGCACGATGTTATCGCGCCCGTAGTGCTGATGGAAGCCGGCGCTCTTGGTGCGATAAACAACGTTGTTCTCGAACACGATGCCGGTGCTGCCTTCATCCGGATAGAGTCCCCAGCCACCGTAGGTGAACGAAGTCACGTCATGGATCAGATTGTTGCGCACCACCGTGCCTCGCTGGATACCCAGCGTATATACCGCGCCCATATCGCTCAGCATGCCTTGGCCGATATTGTGCAAGTGATTGAACTCGATGATGTTTTCGCGACACGGCGTCTCCTGATAACCCCAATTCCAACCGACCGATATCGCGGTGTAATACAAATCATGGATGTGGTTGTGCGCGACGCGATTGGTGCCGCTTTGCAGGATGAGCACCCCGATCGCGGGAGCGTTCACGCGGCCAAGCTCGCGCATTTCGTTGTCGGTGATCGTGTGCGAATGGTTCGCGCTTACAGCATCCGGTTGCTTGTCGCCCGGCTCGCCAAGCCGGATTCCGCCCGCGCCAATGTCAAAGATCGTGTTGCCAACGATGCGATTGCGCTGGCAGCCGCGGCTGAATTCGATCGCGTACCCGCCTAAGTGCGACAACTCGCATTGTTCGATCGCGCAATTGACCGCGCCTTCCCCGCGCAAATCTCCGGGCACATGAACGGCGGCTTGTCGGTCCGTATAGCCATCCTCCGCCATAACCCAATCCGTGTGGGTGAAGGTGAGTCCGCGCACCACGACGTTGCTGGCACCTTTAATAACGAACATTTCGTCAAGGCGCGGTGCGATGGTTTCGGCCGTCGCAAGCGTTTCGCCCGGCCGGGGGCGATAACGGACCGTGGACGTTCCACGATCGAGCCGCCATTCGCCCGGCGCATCCAGAGAGTCCGCAGTGTTCTCGATGAAATAGCGCGCGCCACCTTCGTGGGTGTGTGACGCGGCGTCGCCGGACAGACGCACCAGGTTGTCATTGGTGCTGACAGCGCGAATATAGCGGCGGAAATCCGTCCATTTCTCGAACGCCACCACGGTCGCGTCCGGTTCCTGGGCCCATTCCGGTTTGATTTCGCCGCGCGCGAACTTGAACTGCGCCGGCTTATCGCTCAGTCGCTCGCCTTGCATGTGGAAAAACGCGCCTGCATTGGGCGTGCGCGCGATCGTTGCGCGATGTCCGTTCACGAACAACGATCGGAAGTGCCAATTCTCAACCTTCGCTTCCCAAAGGCCATTGACCTCCTTCCAACCGCTGACCCGCTTGCCGCCGCTGAGAATTGGTTTTGCGCCTTTTTCCGCGGCGATCACAATTCCAGAGTCCTGGTTCTCCAGCACCAAAGGTTCCGTTAATTCGTAGGTCCCGCCGCCCAGCCAGATGGCGCACGGCTCGCCGGCAGGGCGCTTACGCGCGGCATGAATCGCTTCCTGCAACGTCGGCTTGCCGGAGGGCGAGACGTGGATGTCCACGGCCGAAACCGGCACGGCAGCGGCCAGGAGGATAAGGATTAACAGTTTCATGTCATTTTAGAGTCCAGAACACTGAATTGAAATTGTGGTTTTTACATTTTTATGGTCCTCGTAGGTCCTCATAGCTCCTCGGGGCTCCTCATAGCCAAGGGAGAGGAAGCCAAACGACATGAATTGGCGCAACCGGCTTTGAACTGGATGACCCCGGCCATCGAAAACAGGATAGCGGGTATAAAAACGGTGTCAACCATCTTGTAGACGGGAAGCCAAGTGATCAGTAAACAGGGAAGACCGCACAGGCAGAGTGATCGATATGCAGGCCACAGGGTGAGGTGTTGTTCGTGCTAATTCGTGGCTATTCGTGTGCAAAGCCGGTAGAGGATGTTCATGACGAAAGCGACTGACATTGGTGATGCGCTGCTGGCGACGCTGGCGCAGCGGGATTATGTCCCGATGAATGTGCCCGAGCTGCTGCGTCGGCTGCGGTTGCCGCCGAACCGGCAGCAGGACCTCCAGGCTGTTCTCCGCCAACTCGAACAAACCGGCCGTCTCGCCCGCATCAAAGGCAATCGCTACATCCTTCCGCGCGAGGCCGACCTTATCCCCGGACGCATTCGCATGAACCGCCAGGGGAAAGGTTTTCTGCAGCCGGACGATCCGAGGATCAAGGAAATCGCGATCCCGGAGAGCGCCACTGCCACGGCCTTGCACGAAGATCGCGTGCTCGTGCGCCGGGATGTTGGCGGCCGCGGCCTGCGCCTGGGCGATCCTGCGGCCCACGCCGGCACGGTCGTTCGCGTCCTGGAACGCCGCCGCACACAATTCGTCGGCACGTTGCAACGCAGCGCCCAATTTCTGTTCGTGATCCCGGACGATCCGCGCCTTCCGCACGATGTTTATGTTTCGCCACCGCGCGACGTCGGCCGGACTCCGCAGGTGGGCGACAAGGTGGTGGTCGAAATGCGCGAGTGGCAATCGCGCCACACGAATCCCGAGGGCGAAATCATCGAAGTGCTTGGCCCGCCGGACGCGGAGGGCGTGGACATGCTGTCCGTTTTGCGCCAATACGATTTGCCGCTGCATTTCCCGAGGCCGGTCCTGCAGGAAGCGCGTTCCTTCGGCGCGTCCATCCAGCCGGGGGAACTCCAGGGCCGCGTCGATTGTCGCCGCCACCAGGTCATTACGATCGATCCCGACGACGCCAAGGATTTCGACGACGCCATTTGCCTGCAGCGCGCGGGGCCGGATCAATGGCGGCTGTGGGTCCACATCGCGGACGTTTCGCATTATGTGAAGCCGGGCAGCCAGCTTGATGTCGAAGCGCGCAAACGCGGCAACTCGACGTATCTCGTCGATCGCGTCATCCCGATGCTGCCCGAGGCGTTGAGCAACGAACTGTGCTCGCTGAAGCCGGGGGTGGATCGTTTGACGAAGTGCGTCGAGTTTCTTTTGTCGCGCGAGGGACGCGTCCTGAACACCAAATTCTATTCGGCGGTCATCCATTCGCAGCGGCGATTCTCGTATCAGGAAGCGTTCGCCATCCTGCAACGCAAGCCAACGGGAACCATCGAGCAAATGTTGCATCAGGCGAATGAAGTCGCCCAACGCATCCGCGCGGCGCGCTTCAAGGCGGGTTCGCTGGAACTTGATTTTCCGGAAATGAAAATTCGCCTGGACGAGCGCGGCCGCATCGCGCGCATCGAGCGCGTCGAGAACGATGCGTCGCACCAGTTGATCGAGGAATTCATGTTGCTCGCGAACGAAGCTGTTGCCACCCGCCTGATGAGCCAGCACCGGCCCGCGATTTACCGGGTGCACGAAGAGCCGGAGCCGCGGCGGCTGGAGGAGTTTCGCGAGGAAGTTTTGAGCCATAATGTGCCGTGCGGGAATCTCAACCGGCGCGCGGACGTGCAGCGGTTACTGCACAAGCTCTCCACTCTCGCCATCGGACCGGCGCTGAAGATTGGTTTTCTGAAGTCACTGATGCGGGCGCGTTATGCGGTGGAACCGCTGGGGCATTACGGGCTGGCGAAGAGCAAATACGCGCATTTCACGTCGCCGATCCGTCGCTACGCCGACCTGGTGGTTCATCGCGCGCTGTTCGATCAGCACCCCGGCTCGCTGTCTGCGCTGAACCAAACGGCGGAGCATATTTCTCTCACGGAGCGCAATTCCGCGGACGCCGAGCGCGACAGCAAGGACGTGAAACTGTTCGCCTTCCTGAACGCGCAGCTTAAATCCGGGCGGCCTGAGCCGTACTCGGCGCTGGTCACCGACGTGCGGAATTTCGGATTTTTCGTGGATGTCCCCGATCTGGGGATGAGCGGGCTTGTGCCGCTGTCAACGTTGGAGCACGACTTTTTTATCTTCGAACCGACGCGCAATCATCTGATTGGCCGCCGCACTCGCCGCATGATCCGGCTTGGCGATCGCGTGACCGTTCAAATCGCGAAGGTCGATACGTTCAAAAAGCAGGTCGACTTCCGCCTTGCGTCCGAAATGGGGCGGCGACAGTTCCCGCAAGGCGCGGCGCCGAAGCGCGCGAGCGAAAGCGGCCATCCTCGACTGCTGTCTGTGGCGGACCGGCGCGGCCCCTCGCGGCGGTCGGGCAGAGGCGCGAACCGATTCCGATCGGGCGCGGCGCGCCATGTTAGGTTGCGGCGAGCGCGCTGATAAGGTACACATGGGAATGCACTTGTTGCGCCAGCACTGTTTGGGCTTTTGCTGGCGCTGGTGCGTGGTTCTTCTGGTAGCGGGCGTCAGTGTTTTCGGCGCGGATATTCAAGAGGCGCAAAAAGATTTCCTGAAGGGCAATTACGAAGATTCGATCAAGGCGGCCGAGGAAGCGTTGAAGTCGCCTTACGCCGACGAGGAGTGGCGGCATCTGTTGGTGCGGTCGTATCTGAGCACGGGAAAATACGCGGAGGCATTGGAGTCGATGAAGTCGGCGTCGCGCCGGTATTCGTGGAGCGTGCGGCTGCGGCTGCTGGCTTACGAAGTGTATTTGCTGAATGGGGACCGCGAACAGGCACAATCCGCGCTGGAGGACATTAACAATCTTGCTGGTTCGCGCGGGCGATGGGGATATCAGGATGTCCAGAGCGTGATCGCGCTCGGGCAGGCGGCGCTGCTGCTGGGCGCGGACCCGAAGCGGGTGCTGGACAATTTTTTCGAACGCGCGAAGAAAGCGGACCCGAAGACGCGCGAGGTGTATCTGGCAAGCGGACAATTGGCGCTGGACAAGAACGATGCTGAGCTGGCGGCGAAAACGTTTTTGGAAGGGTTGAAGCATTTCCCAGACGACGCGGACATGCATTATGGGCTGGCGAAAGCCTATGCGAGCGGCGAGCGCGGAGCGATGATGGAGGAATTGGAGAAGGCGCTGGAGCAGAATCCGAATCATGTGCCGAGCCGGGTGTTGATGGCGGACCATTTGATCGACGCAGAGGAGGAGAAAGTCGCCGAAGAACAGTTGGACAAAGCGCTCAAGGTGAACCCGTGGTATCCGGAAGCGTGGGCGTATAAAGCGGTGCTGGCGCATTTGAAGAATGATGCGCCAGGGGAGAAAACGGCGCGCGAGAGCGCGCTGAAATTCTGGGACACAAATCCCGAGGTGGACCATTTGATCGGACGGAAGCTGGCACAGAAATATCGGTTTGCGGAAGGGGCGGCGGCGCAACGGCGCGCGTTGCGGTTCGATTCCAAATATTTGCCGGCGAAAATTCAGCTTGCGCAGGATTTGTTGCGGCTGGGGGAGGAAGCTGAAGGGTGGCGGCTGGCGCAGGAGGTGCACGAGCAGGACGGGTACGACGTGACCGCCTTCAACCTGGCGAACCTGCATGACACGATTGAGAAATTTCATACGCTAAGCAATGCCGATTTCGAGTTGCGCATGGCGGCGAATGAAGCGGAGATTTATGGGCGCGAGGCAATGAAGCTGTTGCAGCGCGCGAAGGAAACGTTGTGCGCGAAATACGGTGTGGAACTCGAGCGGCCGACGACGGTGGAGATTTTCACGAGCCAGAAGGATTTCGGCGTGCGCACGTTTGGCATGCCGCACAATCCGGGATTTTTGGGCGTGTGCTTCGGGCCGGTGGTCACGGCGAACAGCCCGGCCTCGCAAGGCGCGTCACCGGCGAATTGGCAGGCGGTGCTGTGGCATGAATTCTGTCACGTGGTGACGCTGCAAATGACGCGCAACAAAATGCCGCGCTGGTTGAGCGAAGGCATCTCGGTTTACGAAGAACTGCAGGCGAATCCGACCTGGGGGCAGAGCCTCGGCCCGCAGTATCGCGAAATGATTTTGGGGGATGATTTCACGCCTTTGAGCAAGCTGAGTTCGGCATTTCTTACGCCCGAATCGGACCTGCACCTGCAGTTTGCGTATTTCGAGTCATACATGGTGGTGGATTTTTTGGTGCGCGAATACGGAATCGACACCTTGAAGAAAGTGCTCGCTGACCTGGGCAAGGGCGTGGAGATCAATAAGGCGCTCGCGGCACACACAAAGGACATCGAGGACCTGGAGGATGATTTCGAGAAGTTCGCGCACGCGCGAGCGGAGAAACTTGCGCCCGGAATGGATTGGGAAAAGCCGGAGCCGGATGAATTGCGCAAGGCCGATGAGGAGTGGTTCGCCGGAAAAACGAACAATTATTACGCGCTGGTATTCCAGGCGAAGAAGCTGATGCGGGAGAAGGAATTTGCGGAAGCGAAGGCGCCCCTGAAGCGGTTGATCGAACTGTTTCCGGCCCACGTGGGACGCGACAGTCCTTACCCGTTGCTGGCGGAAGTGCATCGTTCACTCAACGAAACGAACGAGGAACGCAAAGTGTTGGAGGCGTTCGTCGAACGCGACGCGGATGCGGTGGAGGCGTATTCGCGATTGATAGAGCTCGCGGCGGCGGACGAGGATTGGAATCTGGTGCGTAAGACGGTCGATCGATTTCTGGCAGTAAACCCGTTGGTGCCGGCGCCGTATCGTTACATGGCAAAAGCATCGGAGGCGATGGAACAGCCGGCCGCGGCGATCCAGGCGTATCGCACGATGCTGCTCCTGGACCCGCCGGACCCGGCGGAAGTGCATTACCGGCTGGCGCGTTTGTTGTTTCAGGTCGGTGATCCGGCCGCGAAACGGCATGTGTTGAAGGCGCTGGAAGAAGCGCCGCGGTATCGGGACGCGCACA
>DATENK010000716.1:0-4080 GCA_035275085.1 Verrucomicrobiia bacterium
CAGTTCTGGAAACTCGCCGCCGTAATAAACGATGCCGCCCGTCAGCGAGCGCGCTTCGGAATGGGGATGTTCGATGGTCGGCGCAACCACGGGGGTTGGACCGACCTTTCGGTTAAGGTAAAATGGATGGCTGCCTTCATAGACGCTCCAACCATAATTCTCCCCGCGCCGGATCAGATGCGCTGTTTCCCAGAGGTCTTGACCGTTGTTGCCGGCCCAGATTTGTCCGGTCTTTTCATCGATGCATAAGCGCCATGGGTTGCGCAGGCCGTACGCCCAATTTTCCGGACGCGCATTGGTGGTGCCAACGAAAGGATTGTCCCGTGGCACGGAATAAAGTTTGGTTCCATCCGGATGATCTACATCGATGCGCAGGATGCCACCGAGTAGCTCACTCAGATCCTGACCACTCACCCAACCGTCCGAATCGCTCGTGCCGTCGCCAGTTGAAATGTAGAACATTCCGTCGCGGCCAAAGACCATGCCGCCGCCATCGTGCCCTGCCGAGCGCCACTCGATGATCGTCCGCTCGGAGGTCGGATCGCAATCGTGCGGCGGCTGGCGATCCACGGTGAAACGCGAGATGCGATTGGTGCGGTCCCCTTTGGGCGTCGGCCCGTTGTTGAACACATAGATGAAACCATTTGTCGCGTAGCCCGGATGAAATGTGACGCTGTAGATCAAGCGATTGCTGATCGTCATGAATGTCTCAGCTTCGGCAGCGGCTGGGTTATCGCGAATGCGCAGGATTTTGGAGGGCCGATCCTTTTCGCCGCCTTGTTGAACGATAAACAAGGTGTCCGTTCCAGGTTCAGCGACAGCGTAAAGCGGCGCCTTCAACGTAATGTTCGTGAACGTTCGCTTGACCGTGTAAGGCAACGACGGTTCAGGCGACCCGACGACGTGGGAATTGGTCCATGGAATTCGCCGCTCGATACCGAAGGGTTGTTCATCCGCGAGCACGCATACGGCAGCGAACAACGAAAGGATTAGGAGGCGCTTCGTCATTCAGGTCACCGTGATGTCCATCGCCTCGATCGCGGCATGTCCCGATTTTTGGAATGGGCGCGGCATCGGTTGCGCGTTGCCGTTCTCATCGATCGTACGGCTGCGCAACGTGTATTCGCCCGCGGGCAATCCCGGCAGCAGCGCCGCCCAATGAACTTTCGTCAAACGCATCGGCCATGTGCGCGGCTGGCCCGTGACAGCATCAAAGCCGTAGGTCTGCGTCGGTATCTTTGTTCCCCAATCTTTGGGCGGCGGGAGAATTTGCGCGTCAATCCATGGAGCGCTCGTGAAATAAGGATCGCCCACGGGCAGTTCCGCGGCATTGGATTGAATCCAAACCTGGACTTTCGACAGTCCGGCGATGCCCACCTGAGCGTACCCGGTGATCGGTATTTTTTCTCCGGACTTGACCTTGCGCGGGACGGAAAGCGTGGCGGCAAAGGTTTTCAGCCGGCTGTCCACATCGTTGTTACCGTCGGCGTAAGTGTCATTGGCGTGATAAAGGTTGGTGAGCACTATCCGCGTGAGCCACTTGATCGATTTGAAGCCGTAAGCCTCGGGCACCACGATGCGGACGGGGCCGCCGCGCTCCGCGTTGAGCCATTGCCCGTTGAGCTTGTAGCACAGGATCACGGGCGGCAGGTCGAAGTTATCTTCGAGCACGCGATCAATCGGCAGCGAACTGCGGAACATCTGCTGCGGATCGTCATTGTGATAACCGAAATAAAAAACGCGGCGCAAATTTTCCCGCGGCTGGGTGAGCCAGATTACGTCCCGCAGCGGCACGCCTTCCCAAATACCCGTGCCAAGCGGGCAACCGATGTTCAGGCATGTCATCGTTTTCGCAAAGCGAACAGCGCGCTTTTCAGCGAGCTTCATCAGGCCCTCGAAGTCCAGCGCGGTGCCGTCTTTCTTCGTAAGCGGACGGCGAAGTTTTGCCGGATTGTCAGGATCGGAGATGACTTCGAGACTCCAGGTTTCGCGCCTCAGACCGGCGGCGCGCTTTTTTTCGTCCGAAAGTGAATGCGGCAGCGGCTTGCCGCGTGACACATCGCGGAATTTCGCCTGTGGCGTGAAGTAAGGTTCGAGCGCTTCGATGGCTTTGGCGAGTTCGGGCGGCTCGGCGGGAACGCCTCGCGCTACCCTTTGAGAAAGCGCCAGCGCGGTGGCGCCGGTCAGGCCCAGGTGGAGGAAATCGCGCCTGGTTAGATCCTGGTGTTTCATTCTACTTCGATAGCTGAACTCGTACAACGCCGTAAACCAAAAATTCGGGGACGCTGAAGCGCACGCGATTCCCGGACTGTTGAAAGTCGAGCGGTCGCGCATCCGCACTTTCCGGTGTCAGGAATTCGACACGATTGACTCGCTGTTTCGGGGCCAGTTTCAGATCAGCCGCAAACCGCGCCGTGGCGATCGGTTTCTCGTCTTTGATGCCGCTGCCACGATTTTTTTTGTCGGCCGGTTCTTCGCGGTTGTAATTGACGAAATGCAACGTGAGTTCGTGGCCCTTCGCCGGACGTGATGCTGACACACGAACTGTTAATGGAGCTTCAAAATGGCTGAGGTCAGTGGAAAGTTTTTGCACATCGTCACTAACGACTGCCGCATAGCCGCGCGTGGTCCGATCATCGGGAAGAACATCGAACAACACGTGCGCATCCAACAGTTGTTTCCCGAGTTCCTTGAAGCGCGTTATACTTTTCACATCACCGGCGTGCACGCGACTGCGGGGAAACTCCAACAACACCTCCGCGTGCGGCCGGTTGGCCCGGTAAAGTTCCTCGTGCCGGCGCAGAAAACCGTAATAACGCACGATCTCGCGACGGGCATCCGGATTCTCAAAGGTGGTGTAAAAGCCCATCGGCGCGCCGCCGTTCGCGGCGAGTTCCGAGATAGCTGCGCGAATGCGAACGCTCTCGTATTTGCCAAGGGTGAATGGTTTGTCGTCGAACGCGCCCCGGATATAACGCGCTTGCAAGGTAGCTTCACCGAGCACACCCGACGCGAGGTCGGTATGATTGGCCATGTCGCCGGTGCTGTACCAAAGATAATCTTCATCCTTGCCCCACAATTCGCCCGGTAACAGGCAGCGCTCGTCGCCGCTGATCTGGCCGAAGTCACCGAGATGGTTCCACTGGGCGGCGATCAAATCGCGCTTCAACGAACGCCCGAATTTCACAAACACTTCATCGAAGGCGTTCTTGTTGGCTATTTGCGAGAAGCGGAGCATCTCGCGGCGCATGGGTGTGGATTGCGCCGGATCATGCCAGGCCACAATCTCATCGAATTCGTGAGTGGCCAGATTCGCAATTCCAAATCGCTCCTTGAGGTCCCGCGCCGTAAATCGGTCGCGCAAGTATTTGCGGAAACCACTCACGCAATATTGGCAGTGGCAATCGTGGCGATAAAAGTAATTTGCAATAAATCCATCCACGCCGCGCTCGATGCCGCAGCGCACCCACGCCTTCAGCACCGCGCGCCAATGCGGATTGTTCAGGCAAGCCCAATATTCGCGCATGCCGCCGATGTTATAGCTCTTGTCCGAGATCGGCTTCCCCGATTTGTCCTTCTCCAGCAGTTCAAGGGCATCGCTGGCAGGCTTCGGACCGAGCAGCTTCTCGTCCCACTGATCGCGATAGAAGCGGAAAAATCCCCGCGGCCCTTCGGGACCGTCGGGATCGCCTACCAGGAATTTCACATTCATGTGGCCGATCACTTTAACACCGCGCCGATGCAATTCCGCGTTGAGACGCGCGAACCAATCCCCGCACGCGCGGTGGCCACGAACGGGAAGATGCGCGGGATAGCCGCTGCCGAAAGGTGTGTCCGCCAGGCTCCAAAAATGTGCGCCGTAAAAGCCGACTTGCGCCACTTCCGGCTTGGCGTCGTCGACAAACTCCAAATACCCGGGATCGGCATAGCCGGACCAATGCGCGATCAGGCGCGTGAATTCAAATCGCTCCGCCGAGGCCCCCAGGGCCAGCATGCAGAAGAGGCCAATTAAAGGTGATCGCACGCTGACAATTCTTGCACCGGCAAGGTCGCGAATGCGAGCAAATCGGCTCAACGCCA
>DATENK010000717.1:0-3848 GCA_035275085.1 Verrucomicrobiia bacterium
ACATTTACTCGCCTATGCGCCCGTTCGGAAAATCAATGACTCACTCGCTGCGGAACGCGCGGATCCGCGAAGATGGCTACGCCATTTGGGAGGAAGAAGATTATTGCTCGCCTCCGCTAGCGCAGGAAAGAGCGGCTGCCCTGGATGAATTCTTCGGCGAACTAAAAGTCACGCCGGTCCGTGAAGGAGCGGGCTGGGAGAAAATCGAGCAGCTTCCTCGGCTTTTCCCGAACTGGAAGAAACTCAAGAGGAAACGCGAGGCACGACATGATCACCGTAATGGGAACCACCGGCCATAGCTGGAAAGAAAATTAGTGGACCACTGCTCAAAGCCGGCGAGAGCGTTTGCTCGATCGGGATTCGGATTCGACCGCGCCGATATCGTTAGGCAAGAAGTGTCGATAGTAAGGCACTGAACCTCTTCTGCCGCGTTCAAGCGTAACAACTCTGTTACCCTTTGATGACGCGCGTATTGGCTGGCGGCTCCGATACAATTGTTGAAGGGAAAATCGCCATGAATGCTCAACAAAAATATTCAAGCCTCGTCCCATACCTGACGTGCGCGCTCCTCTTAGCTCTCTTTGCGCTGCCGTCCATATCAAATGCGCAAGATTCTCCAACGCTGGTCGACAAGCATTTGCGCTTGCGCACCGTAGTAGAAAACCTGGATCAGCCTACGACGTTGGCATTCATTGCCCCTAACGACTTCTTTGTTTTGGAAAAGGCCACCGGCCAGGTGAAGCGGGTGTTGAATGGGGTGGTGCTGCAGAACCCGGTGCTCGACCTCGCGGTGAATTCCGGCTCGGAGCGCGGCCTGCTGGGCATCGCTCTGCATCCGAACTTCCCGGCCACTCCTCACGTCTATCTGTACTGGACGGAGAGCGCGACCGGCGCTGACACTGACGTGCTCGACGACACGCCGCTACTCGGCAACCGGGTGGACCGGTTCGTATGGAACGGCTCCACGTTGACGCAGGACATCAACATAATCCGGCTGCGAGCGCTGCAGCCAGCTTTTGAGCGCGAACCGACGCCGGCGGCCGGTCGCGGCAATCACAACGGCGGGGTGATCAAGTTCGGACCGGACGGCAAACTGTACATATTCATCGGTGATGTGGGCCGTCGCGGCTGGATGCAGAACCTCCTCAATGGCCCTTACCAGCCCGGCGATCCGGCGTTCGGCACCGACGACAACTTCGGCGGGCCCGAGCCGGACGACGCCCACCTTACCGGCTCCATTTTTCGCTTAAACGCCGACGGCACAACGCCCACCGACAACCCCTTCACCGGGATTGGGCACGTGTTTGTGGCGCGGCTTGAGGGCGGCCAAGAGGTACCGGCGAACGCGTCGACGGCCAAGGGCTACGCGGCGTTCTTTCTAAATCAAGAGGGCACGGTGCTGAGTTTCTTCGTCACTGTCGCCGGCCTCGATTTTACAGGCACGCAAACCGCCGACCCGAACGACGACTTGGTGGCCGCCCACATCCACGCCCCGGCTCCACCTGGGATGAATGCGGGGGTCCGCTTCGGCTTTTTTGGCCAGCCGTTCAACGACACCAACCCTAACGACGTCGTGATAACCCCGTTTGCCAATGGCGTGGGTGGTACCGTCTTCAGCAAGTGGGACCGCGACGAGGGCAACAACACCACTCTTACCGCCCAACTGTCGAACATTCTCGCTGGCCAGTCATACATCAACTTCCACACCCGCCGGTTACCCGGCGGCGAGATTCGCGGGCAGATCGAGGAGAATCCTCAGGTCACCGCCAACATCCACAAGGTGTTCTCACACGGCCACCGCAACAGCTTCGGCTTCGACTTCGATCCGAAATCCGGCAAGCTGTGGCTGGAGGAAAACGGCGACGACTCGTTCACCGAGTTGAACCTGGTCGAGCCGGGGATGAACGGCGGTTGGATCCAGGTCATGGGACCGCTCGCGCGGATCGATCAGTTCAAAGAAATCGAAACGACAATGTTCGGCGGCAATTTGCAGCAGATGCGTTGGCCACCGACGAACATTGCCGATTCCCCCGAAGAGGCGCTGGCGCGGATGGTGATGCTGCCTGGCGCGCACTACCGCGACCCGCAGTTTAGTTGGAAGTTTGAGGTGGCCCCGGCGGCCATTGGCTTCATGAACGGTCGCGGCCTAGGTTCGAAGTACGACGGCGACCTCTTCGTGGGGGCCGCCCGGCCGTTCCTGGAAGGGGGCTTCCTGTGGCACTTCAAGATGAGCGGCAAGGGCGACCGACGTAAGCTCGACGTGCATGGTCGCGAGCTGAAAGATCGGGTCGCCGACAACCTGGACAAGCCATCGCCGGACGATCCGGCCGCGAACGAGGCAGCGCTGGTCGAGAGCGAGAAACTGCTGTTTGGGCGGAACTTCGGCGTCGTAACCGACATCAAGACCGGGCGAACGGCAACCTTTTCGTCGTGTCGCTTTCGAACGGCGCGATCTACGAGATTTTTGGTCGGAAGTAACGATTCCGTTGCAGTCTTTTCTGATCGCCTGGATTTGGTGGTTCGCCATCGTTAGGCCAGAAGCTGCTTAGGCTCTGTCAGCGGCTTATTTATCGCCAAGAATCCTGGCCACTTTTTTAATCGTGTTCCAACTGCGTGTAGTTGCAGGGACGCCGAGCTGCTTCTCGACCCGGCCGAGGTAGTTGATCGCTTTCATCTCGCGTTTATACAGTCCCAAGACGAATCGCTTTTGGATGGCAATGACCTTAAGCGACCATTCGTAATCCGAGGGCAGACTGAGAGGAAGCGGGAAAGGAAAAGGTCGGCCCAGGGGTTTGTGCAACACATTCACGAACCGCGTGATGTTTGGATCCGACGGCTGGCGCGCGAACGGATCTTTCCGCACGAGATCGGCAACTTCTCTCGCTGGACAAATCATGATATCGCATTTGAATGGAAGCTTCCTCGCAATCGCGGCGCGAAGAATCGATTCACCGACATTTTCGCGGACAACAAACGTTCCAACCGCGCCGATGTTAATGATGCCAAACTTCGACAACTCTTTGGCGATAACCGCCGGCCGGCATCGATTCGCTCCACCGACATTCACCGCACGAAGAAAAACGACGGATGGCACAAGCAGAAGTAGAAGAAAGAAAGCTAAAATAGAAGAGAGGGGTTGCGATTATTCGGTAATTGGCTCAAACCCGGCGAACATTTCTTCAGCTTCAGCCAGGGTTTGCAACGGAACGCAGTCGCACACGGCGAAGAATTTGTCCCACATCGCCAAAACATTCGGATTTTTGTGGGCGGCGTCGATCGCTTGGTTTGATTTCCATTCCGACACTTCGACGATCGCGCCATTGCGTGCGCGCATAATGACGGGCACGCGATCGGTCACAAGTCCTTCCTGGCGCAGGGTCGGCACGCGATTGCGGACAAGCTCGAGCGTTTCGCGCTCTTTTCCGCTTTTCGAGCTTATACGCCACGATGACAATGACGCCAGGCATACTTTTGGCACCAAGTAATCGCTAAAGGGGGTTCTGTTAGGATCGCAAGAGCGGCGCGAAATTTTCTCGATAACTCCAGATGAGGAAGGCCCACAGCAGCGTGACCACAATCCCAGGAGCGATCGTGGCTGGCGCCATCAAGAGATGAAATGCCCAGATGTTAAAAATTATTGCGCCCAGAATTGTCAGGCCAAGCGGAACAAACTTCCCGGTTAGCAGCATCAAGCCTGCGATTACTTGCATCGCACCGATCACTTTCATGTAACCGCTAGCCATGAACACCTTGATAAAGTCACCGGATAAACCCGCCGGCGGTGGCGGCGCCGGTATGAAATTCAAAAAGGCGTTTAGCCCGAAGATAACGAAGGCGAGGCCGAGAAG